>CAZLSE010000023.1:0-20449 GCA_964562055.1 uncultured Gammaproteobacteria bacterium | reverse complement strand
ATGTCCGATTGTGTCTATTACTGATTTGTCGTAACACATCAGGCAGCCTGTTATAAATGTAGTTTCTTCAAAATTATCGCGTTGCCCCTTGTCGACCTCATCTACTGCAGTGTGGGTTGTATAGACGTTTGCCCAGTCGGTAACTCCCCCGGCATACCAGAATACCTTTCCGCGTTCAGATTCTGAGTATCTATCCTTGTGATATTCATATCCTGGGTAGTAGTAGATCTTTCCACCTATTAGGGACGACGGATGAGCGGCGATACTTTTTTTTACATTTGCAACAAATGATTCCTTGATTGTAACATCGCAGTTCATTGCGCAGAATGACTCATATCCTTCCTGGAGTGCCCGTTTTATTCCCTGGTTTATTCCGAATGCGTATCCTCCGTTTCGGTCATGGATATAGGTACCATATGGCGGATAGGTATATGGTTTTGGGTCGGGTGTTAGGTCGACTGCATACACATGGAATTCGGAATCTGTTTGTTTTTCAAGTGACGTAAAGTAATCGTCCAGAATGGTATAATTCTTAAAGATTACGGTAACAATTGCGAGTTTGTTTTTCATTATGATTCATTATATCAATAAGCTCCTTAAAGCTATAAAACCACTTCATATCTTATTATTTGGCGTTTTTCTTGTATTTCTCACGAATTCACAGTATGTTTCGTATCCCGACGAGTTTGTAAATATTCTTGGCGGTAAGGCAATTAATGCGGGCAAGGTTCCCTACAGAGATTTTTTCGATCATCATCTGCCAGGGGCTTGGTACCTGTCAGCAATTTTTCTTTGGTTTTCGTTTGATTCGTTTGTACTTTTTCGATTTATTTGGGCAGTATTTGCTTTTGCAGTTTTATTTTTCACCGGAAAATATATTTTGTCACGCAATAGAGAAGCATTTCCATTCTTCCTCGCGTATTTTGTTCTTTATCCCTTTATTACCGTTTACTATTGGACCCATCTCTTCCTTGCGGACAGTCTTGCATTTCTCTTTTTTAGCTCGCTTTTTTGGATTCTTATGGTTGAGTCGTTTGAGAAGAGAACACCCCTTAAAACTATATTTTGGTTGACTCTGTTTAATTTTGTATTTTTATTTTCCTCGCTTTCATTTATCTATATTGTGCTTATATTTTATCTGTGGTTCTTTGTGCTCCTAATCAAGAATGGATATGGAAGAAAAGTACTGCAATTTGTTGGAGTTTGTACTGCTCCATATATTGGTTATGCGCTCTATTTACTCCTTACCAATTCATGGAAAGAGTTTTATATCTCAAACTTTGTATATAACACAAAGCTGTATATGCATGTTCCAAACTACACACCAGGCAGCTTTTTTAACCCTCTTAAGTTTGGTCTAACCATCATCTTCAATTTTTTTGAAACATATGTCCCGCTACTTGTACGTATCAAAGAGTTCAATTTATACTTTCCCGTTGACTTAACACTTGCGCTTGGCACCTTTCTTTTATTTCTTTTCTTGGTCAAAGAGTTGCCGTTATTTGCCGGTTTGTTCTTTCTAGTTTTGTCCTTCTCTGCCCCAAGAAGTAATCTCATGAAGATTGGAGAGATGGACTATCAGTCGGGTATGTTTATTGCCCTTGGCATGATCTCATTTTGTATGGTGTTGTGGAGATATTCAAAAACACATCTAGCATTTGAACCTTTGGAGTTAGTGCGAAAGTTTTTAGTTGGGATGCTTGTGTTATATGGGGCATTTGGATCGCTATTTTTATTACATAACACCTACAATAAAATATATCTACGCTATACCCAGAAAATGCCCAGTGTGTATGACCACGCACCAACAGGATTTTTTATTAATGACATCGTGTGGGAGGGTGAATACTACTGGATTGGTCCATACGAGCCCCATGAGGAATTTTTTGTAAAGCATGCCAAACTGCCTGGTAAATTTCCCACACTGTTACCACAGTTTAGGGAAGATGAATATTTTTCATCAGAATTTATTAAACAATTTGAGACAAACACTCCAAAGCTGATTATGTACAAGCACGAGGCATCGATTTTTATGACACCAGCAATGGAGTTTGGCAAATTTTTTGTTGATTGGATGGATGATAAATATGTTTCACTTGAAACTATCCCAGGTTTAACTGTGCTGAAGAGTCCGGAAACATTTAATATGAAAACAGATATCTATTTACTAAGATCAGAGCAAGATGAACTTTTACAGCGATTAGTAGATAAAGGGTATATATCGTTAAACTAAATTTTTCTTCCGAGAGTAAATAGAATTTGACCACTCATGTCTTTTGACCCATAGGTTTTTTCGACTTTAAGCGCGTCAGGTTTCTGATATTTATCACAAGTTTGACCGTGGATTAATACAAGCTCATTTGATGCTATTTTTTGAAAATCATCACATGATTTATGGAAGACAAGATTGCCGCGTGTATTTGTAAAGGCAATGTCAGTTTTAGAGTTTAACTCACCCTTTATTGCTTCTGGATTTTCTGAAGAATAAAATCCGTAAAGAAGTACAAACGGGCGATATTCATAGGGAAAAATATGGATGGTTTCGGGACTTGTTTCCACTTCCTCGATTACAATTTTATCCGTAGTATGAAAGGCTTCCGAACTCATTACACGAATTCTATTAACATATAACAACAATACTGACATGACATTTAATACCAGGACAGTTATAACTACTAAAAATAATTTTCGATATTTTTTAAATAAATACCAGTAACCATTTGTTATTAAGAGAGTATATGGAATTATTAAAAAAAGACCTCGTAATGCAATTGTTACCCCTTGTGGGCTTATTGCAAAAGGAAGTCCTCCAAATAAAAAAATATAAAGTAAAGGGTATATTCCTTTTGGAAATGTTGCTCGAATAGCGAAAATTCCCAAAAGGAATAAGAAAATATCTGTCATATAGAATAACCCAAGTATTCGCATACCATATATAGGGTGAGCTTCACCTGCGAACAATGAAGTGATATCAAATGTATGTAGCCACTGTTTGAGAAAAAGTGCTAAGGGAGTGAATACTTTATTTGCAAAAATTCTACCAACGAAAGCGTCTTGTGAAGTATAAGTATCATACCAAATTACATTATCAATTATGTCTCCATTAGTAAAAACAGTTTCATTTAAAGATCTACTCTGAAAAGAATTTTAGTCTGGCAATGAATAAACCGGTATGAGAAATAATAAAAATAAAGTTACTGAGACGACTATAGATTTGATTAATCTAGAAAAATTAAAAGTATTGGTTTTTGAAAAATTGTAAAAAAAATACAATTCGAAACTCATTACAAAAGGCGCTATTAACCGATAACCCATGTAGGAATTAAATGCAAGAAAATTTAGTAAAACAAAAAGTAAAACTCTATTTATTTTATTTCGAATTTTTAATAGTGAAATTATCACTAACAGTGAGAAAAATAGGCTCATTAAGGATTCGTAACCAGCAGTAACTGAAAGATTAAGAAACCATGGTGAGAAATTAAAAATCACAAAAGCTATAATTGCAAAGCCCAATGAACCCGACAAGATAAATAACAAATAAGTAAGAAGTACAGGGGTAATGGTATTTATAAATACCAGCGGTAGTCTGGCTAAATAAACACTTTTATTTTCACCGACCATACTCCAGAAAATGGAACTTAGGTAGACGGGTAGATTTGGTGCGGCGGATATAATACCGGAAGTAAAAAAGAGTTTATTTCCATTAATATCTGACCCAGTTTTTGAAATCAAATAACCATTATAAAAAAAATCCGCTTCATCGTGTGTCAAACTTGGATGACCCAGATTAAGAAAAAATAATCGTGTTATGAATGAAACGATTAATAATGTAATAAAAATTTTCCTCATATTATTTTTTAATATTTGTTACCACCATCCAGTACTTTCCCTCAAGTAACTTCTTATCTTTATCTTTGTAATCTAAAAAGCCGTTAGCCTGTACCATTTCAGAAATTGGTTTGATAAAAACCAAATCGACAGAATATTCACTATTTCTGTAAGCAACAGAACCCTTTGTGTACATTTTCCATTCACTATTTTTTGGAACAACTAAATCGAGAGTATTTTTGGTCACTAAATATTCGTAACTTGTTATTTTTGATGACCGAAAGACTGTAAATAAATAAGGTTCAAGTGCAAGGGGCAGGGTGGGGCTTGATGCGTCTAGTATTCCGCTCTTTTGTACAGTAAGTGCACCGGGATAATAAAATTCGCGGAACTGCCAAAAATCTCGAGCATCTATACGTTTATTTACATCAATTTTTGTTAGAAATGAATTCAGCATTTGAACTCGTTTGAAAGGGAATACTATTACAGAAGTAGTAGGATGCAACCACAATGCAAGTAAAAGAACTGCAACAAAAGCAAACGCGGTATAATGGGAAGCATGAAGCAGTTTCTTCATAGATTTGGATATATCCTTATTCTCCTGATTATATCAGGAATATTTTGCCTCGACCTCTTTGTACGTGTTGGTCGACCATCTGCTTTTGATGCGCCTACTCATCTTGCCAATATCGCACAGTTTACCAGTGCGCTTCGTGATGGTGATTTTCCTGTGCGGTGGTTTGACGGGTTTGCCAACTACGGAATGCCGATGGGAGTTATAGTTCAGCAAACTACTTCGTATCTTGGAGCGGTTTTTAATCTTGTATTTAACAATGTTGTTTTTTCATATAACTTGGTTGTCTTCGTTGGTACTTTTTTCTCATTATTATTTTTATTCAAATTCCTCACCCTTCATTTTTCAAAACCCGCATCATTACTAGGAGTACTATTATTCGCCTTTGCTCCATATCGAATAATAAATATTTACGTACGTGGTGCACTTCCTGAATTTTTTGCACATGTATTTTTCCCTATTGTGTTAATGGGGCTTTTTTATTGGATAAGAAAGCAAGACACAAAGGGTTTATGGTATTGTTTAGCAGGTGTTTCCGGAATTTTACTCACTCATCCTTTTACCCTTGTAATTGGTAGTTTTCTATTTGTTCCATATGCACTCTACCTGTTATTTCATAAAAAAAGCACAATAAAAGCACTTGTTCATATAGTAATTCCTTTCATACCCACATTACTTCTTGCTCTTGGGTTAACCGCCTATTACATTGTCCCATTATTTGTTGAAATTAAATATTTTTATTATGGGAGAAGCGGACAGGGACTGCTTCCAAATCAACACCTTACGCTTACCAATTATATAGGCGACTTTTGGAATTACTTTACTGTTCATGATATAGATGTGCGAGGACATGTAATCCACTTGGGATTACTTGAGCTTTTGGTTATTGCAATTGGTTTGCTCTATTGGTTTATTCAGGATCGAAGGTCAACGGTTATACCCGCAGTCTTTAGTGTATTTTTTATTCTTGTATTTTTCACGACTCAGTATGCAAATACTATTTATACCACTGTTCCATTTCTAGGTGGAATTCAACATAACTGGAGAATGTTTACAAGCATTGTATTCGTTGCACCTGTTATTTCCGCATACCTTATCCACCGCATTAACTCCCGTGTTATCGTAGGAATACTTATCGTTTTAATTTTTATTTCAAGAATTCCTCAGTTATACGGAAAGAATTACATGATGGAGCCAGATACGAAATATTATTCAAGTATTGAAAACCTCCATGGAAACATACTGAATACTATTTGGACAGGACCAACGCAAGACTATCCTGTAAAGGAAAATAAAGGAGAAATAATTGACGGGGTAGGGCGCATACTTGAGCGTATTGAAAATAACTCAAAAAGATCATACGTAATACAGGCTGACACAGAAATGCGCCTCGTTGATAATACATTTTATTTCCCTGGTTGGCGTGTGTATGTTGACGGAATTGAAACACCTATTGAGTTTCAAGATATGAATTATCGAGGCGTAATTACCTACAAGGTGCCGCAAGGAAGGCACCTTGTTCGTGTTGAGTTTACCAATACGAAAGTTCGACTATTGGGCAATATCATAACAATAGGCTCATCAATGCTTATTCTGGTATTATTCTTCAGTAGAAAACGGGTCAATTCCTTGATGAAAAAGTATCTATTACCGCATCATTCTTCGTAACATTGCTCCCAGTACTTTGTCCACAACCCGTTTCGGACCCCAATAAATGGTTTCTGAAAGGCCTTGTGCAAAAAACCTTCGGATATTTATAGCCGGTTCTTCGCTATCGGCACTATATTTGCGTTTTTCCCAGTAATAGAAGTAGACAAGAAACGAATAAAAAAGTTGGAGCACTGCAAGAGTAAACCCAAGCATGCCGTCTTTATAGCCCTCGCCAGCAAAATATCTGCTAACAAACTCAGATACAGCTGTTTGAGTTGCCTGACGAAGATGATATTCTTCTTTCCGTTCAATTTTTTCGTGTGCTTCAACCTTAGCATAGCGCATCATGCGGGTAACAAAGTCGTCTAGAGAGTCGTAGTTATGATGGAGAATAGCCAAGTCTTCCTCAGGGGAAAGCTCAAAAACTGTCCCATCAACAACTGGCTGTTGGTGGATTTTGGTTGGCCAAGTAAGCTGGCTTTTTTTAAAAAGCCGAATCTGAAAATCTGGCCACCATCTACTGTGTTGTACCCAACTGCCAAACACCATATTTTTACGTGCAATCCGGATAGCATCGTGTTTCTTATATTCCTTCTTAAGTTCAGCAATTAGTGAGTCTGGCAATACTTCGTCAGCATCAAGGAATAATACGTATTCGTGTTTTGCGAAGTTTTTTAATTTTTCACGGATAAGTTCCACATAAAGGACATGTTCTTGATCGATAACTTTAATCTTTTTATTTTTGGTAAGTTCGTCCCGGAGGGGGGTATCCATTCCAATATCTGCAACGATAATTTCATCAGCAATTTTTTCTAGCGAAGATATACATGAATAAATATGATCTGGTCTGCCTTTTACTACGGTAATTCCTGTTATTTTCATATGTTAAGTGGAACGTATAAACAAGTTGCGAACTTCTGTAATCATATTAACACCAAATCCAAAATACAGCATTCCTAAATAAGTAACCCATCCCAACGTAACTGACAGACCGAGGGCCACTGCATGATCTGGCACCGCCCATTTGATAATGGTTACAACTCCAGCCATAGCCATAGCAGACATAATAGGCTTTCCTACAGCTCTCAAAAATTGGAATGCGATATATTTTTTTGCGACGGTCACCACAACTACAGAACTTACGGAAATTACAGCAACGGTAATTGGAAAACCATAGTAGGTATAAAAATAAGTTAACGTTGGTGTGAGTAACCATGTGGCAACTGTCCACACAATCATAAATATGAGAGAAATTTTTACCCTTCCTAACGCATTTACCAAATTAAGAAGTGGAGATGAGAATGATGCAAGAAACGCTGATACACAGAACAAATAAAGTAGAGGGAGGGCTGGAGTCCACTTTGCATATTTCGGTATTAGATTTACACTATGATCCATAGTGAGCGCGAGGCCAAATATGGTAGGAGCAAGGAGTGCTGTTTGAAAAAATAAAATTTTTTCGATAAGGTGCCCAACTTTTTCTTTGTCATTTTGAAGTCGTGAGATTACCGGGAAAAGTACTTTGGTTATGTTGTCCATAATGATGCGGATAGGTGCCTCTGCCCATTTTTTCGCCCATCCGATATACCCCACTCCTTCAAATCCAACCGCCTTACCTAAGAAAAGCATAATAAGATCGTCCTTAAACAGAGCAAGAAACGAGCTGGCTTGAAACGGAACGCCAAACCGCAGTAATGAATGAAGTGAGTCCTTTGATATGCCAAATACAGGTTTCCAAGGTGAGAGGGTGTAAATTAATATTACACCAACAACTGCACGAAGCAAAACAGCAACGGTGAATGATGTGAGTCCAAGATGAAGCAGGGCACACACAACAATTGTTACATAAAACACCGTACCCTCAACTACCTGCACAAGTACGATTCGTTGAAATTTTACTTTTCGCTCAAGAAAAATAGACGGAATTGTTTTAAGTGAAGAGAGAAAAAATCCCAAAAGGAGCGCCCAATAGAGATACTGACCTTCTGGGGGAAGCTTGTAAAATGCCATTACGGCGCCTGTAAGTAAATATCCGATAGAAACGATTGAGACGGTCATTAATTGTTGCGTAGTAAACGTAGTAATAAAATCGCGATCGGTAGCTTCCTTTTTTTGAATGAGTGAAGCCGCAAGTCCGATATCGGAAAAGTAGTTTAAAACAGATATCACCGAAAGTACCGTAATATACATTCCAAATATTTCAGGTGAAAGAAGTATAGTGACGACCAGGTTTGCCACCAAACCAAGCAGAGCAGTATAACCACTCTGAAAAAAGAGGCTTAATACGCTTACAATACTACTTTTTTTTAGCTGCTGATATTTTTGAGTTTCTTCCATAGAGACTTATTTAAAAGCATGAACGCGATACATATAAGTGATCCGAAAGTAACTATATTTGCTCCATGTTCAATAGGGGTCTGAATAAACGTAGCTCTTATTATACTCCCAACTTTTGTTTCAACTATCGGCCTACCAAGCTTATCAAACGAAGTAGGGATTACAGAAATAGCATCCACTGAAATGTTCCATTGGTTTGTATAGTGAATGGGAATGGTTGATACTGTTTCAGTAGCTGAATATAGACGATCAAATGGTGAAGATTTTCTCAGATACAACACATTTGATAAAAATACATCTTCGTTTTTCATACTCTTTTTCCAATATGCATATTCACCCGATCGTGGAAAATATTCTGGGATTTGGAGCGCCGCCTCCTTTTTTATATATTGATCACTGAGGAACATAGTGGTGTATTCGTTGAGTGAATATTTCCAGGGACGTGAAAAAAATTTACTTGAGGTAAAAATTAAGACAAAAAATACAGTAACCCCAATTATTGCTTTTAAATAATCACGAGGTAAAACTTGAACAGTAAACCCTCCAGCAATAGCAACGCCAAACAGTGCAAATGAAATAAATCTCCATGGGAATTGAAATACGCTTAGAACAGGTTCACCCATTTTCCAAATAAATTGAGAGACGTTAAGCGTCATAAAAAATGAGAACAAACCAAGAGCCATACTTGCTACTATTATTTTTTTATAGTGCAGTGTTTTTTTTCTAATAAGAATGAATAAAAATAAAACCGTTCCAAATATACCAAGTAGTATATGTGGTTTACCCACTTGAAACGACATGTCATCATTAATACATCCTACTCCTGAACCGCCAAAGCCCCATGTATTTGCACTCCACAACTGCCAAGGGCACAAAAAATGATCAGTATATTTTGTACCTTGAGCTACGGTGGATGCATACGTCATTCCATTTTCTAGAACCGCAGGAATCAAAAAATATGATGATAGAAGTAGCGCTAAAGTAATTTGCATTAGTGCCAGTTTTTTTTCATGAATAAGAAAAACCAATCCAATGAGTATAGGGAGAGATAGGAGTGATAATACATTATGTACCGTAAACAGTGCAGAAAGGATAATTGCTCCTCCCACAAATTGCCAAGACGTAGTTTTTCTAGAAAGATGAAGCAAGCAATAAATCGCAAATGGAAAAAGCGCCATAAACCAAATCTCTCCGAGATTGCCTCGTACAAAAATCTCAACTGCCATCCAAAGGGAAGAGGTATAAATTACAGCACTTACCACACCACCCCAAAATGTAAAAAGCGTTGATCCAAGGAGATACATGGATGGAAACGTAAGGATAAGACCAAGAAAAAAAAGCGTCTTCAGAGCAAAAGCCGAAGACATTACGAAACTAAGGATTCCTCCGAGCCAATAGCTAAATGGGGCATAAAAGGTAAACACCGGCATGCTGTGATCGTACGAAAAATGGGGCGCAAGTCGTGGGGGAATAATGCCATGTTTGAGGTTAACTGCAAATTGCTCTATGCGTGCTACTTGAGTATTGTCATGTACCGTGAAAAAACGCGGCTCAAGAGGGCTTATCTCACGACCAAGGACAAGGGAAATACAAATAAAAAAGGCAGTAAAAACAAGCGTTTTTTTCACATAATAATTATACAACCCCATTTGAGCTAATCTTACCTATTTGTTACAATGCGCTCATATGAATAAAATATCAAAAGTAACTCTTATCTTGCTAACACTTATCACAACACTTTCCCTTTTTATTCGTTTTTATAATCTTGGTGACCTCCCTTGGAATATGCAGGAGGACGAAGCAATGACGGGTTATGTGGGTCGATATATTATCGAAAACGGAATGGATGTATATGGCAATAAGTGGCCACTTTTATACTTTGATAAGTTTGGCGACTTCTACATAATTGGTCCCATTTATATGAAAGGCCTTTCGACACTTATATTTGGTATGAATGCTTTTGCCGTCCGATTTCCGACTGCTCTTTTTGGCGCACTCACTGTTATTCCTATTTTTCTTTTAGCACGTTTGCTTTTTTCAAATTCTGCGGTAGGTTTATTTTCAGCTTTCGCAATGGCAATTATGCCCTGGACCATACCGCTTGGAAGAGCATCATCCGAAGGAATCTTAGGAGGATTTTTCTTTTTATTTGGCTTGTATTATTTGATACTCGCCCTCAAAGAAAACAAGATGAAGTTTACCGTTGTTGGAGCACTCTTCATATTATTTACTTTCTGGATTTATCATAACTACAGACTCCTATCCTCACTATTCGTATTTGGCATTGCAGTATATGGATGGTTTACTGTACAAAAAAGAAATAGAAAAATCGTTTGGGCAACAGCACTTATAACAATACTGTTTGTATTGATTACCGTTGCCATTGGGAGAACATCATGGGGAAGAGGGCGATTTGATCAAACCGGAATTTTAAGCCCATTATCGGGAGTCGAAATTCGACTGCAGGAGATAATCTATGATGAAAAACACGTCTCCACTTATGTTACTCGTTTTTTTCACAATAAAATATTAGGATACGGTAAGGAATTTTTAAGGCAATACTTTATATATTTTTCGGGAGATTTTCTATTTATCAAAGGTGGAAAGTCGGAAGCATATGCGGTACCTGAAAGTGGTCTACTTTATGTTTCTTTTATCGTTCCAATTTTATTTGCGCTACATTTGTTGGCAAGAAAAGATACCCGCGAAAAACAAGTATTCTATGGTGGTCTGTTACTTATCTATTTTATAGCAATCGCGCCTCTTCCATCCGCGTTGACTATTGTGGACGCTCCAAATATCCAAAGGAGCATTTTACTTGGACTATTTCTTTCAATACTGATTGGTCTTGGTTTTAATTACTTTTATGAAATCAGCAAAAAGAGAAGTTTGTTTTTTCTCGGTTTTGTTTTCTTATTAGGAGTAGAAAGTATTATATTTATGCACAATTATTTTATACACACTGATTCATTTACGAGTATGTATAGAAACGACGCACAGAGAGAACTAATTGCACGTGTAAATAATTTAGACGGAAAAGTATATTTACCGACCTATGGCACCATGTCGATGTATTATCTTTTTTACAACGAAGACTTTTCAAATACATATTCTCAAAAGTTTTTACACGATGTAAAGATTATGTCAGTAAAGAATGTTGAATTTATAGATGAAGATTGTCCAACGACTGGAAACACAAAGTTTGAAGAGAATGCGTATGTTGTTGTACTCAAGGATTGCGAATTTAATCCAAAGAGATTTAAAGAAGTTGAGTTGGTCAAAGGAAAAAATCAATTATTAGGATACAGAATCTTACAGGTAAAGGAGAATGTGGTAACCGAAATCAATTAGTTAACTCCAACAGATGTATTGCTGACTGGCGGGTTGGTTTGTAGTATGATTGGATTTTTTTAACTGGCCAATCGGTAGGCACCTCAAGGTGATGGGCGGTAACTACATACACATGTTTACTCTCCAGCTCCTTCCGATTGCTCTCAATATCGTATGGAGTCATCGGCCAATATCCCCTAATTTCAATATTCGGACGCAGATACGTGTCTAATAAATCTCCCACCAGTCCAAAGTTTCCCTCGGCAAGTATGAGCACCGGTTTTTCCTGTGAGTTGACACGTGCAAAATCGATAATTTCTCTCACTCCAATTCCTACAGTGGCCCCTTCAATATATTGCCCTCGGTCGGTGGGGGGGAACATTATTTTTGTGAAGTCAGTCCACATTGGATATTGGAAGATAAAAAGAACAGCAAGTATAAAACCCAAAAATGCATAGCGAATTTTTACATTGACTATTTTTCCAAGAAGATATGCAGTCAACATAGTAAGAATAGAGCCAAAGAATATTATATAGCGGGGGAATAGAACACGTGTCATAAGAGAAATTCCCAAGTACGGAATAACAATCCAAGTGAGCATGTAGAGAAAGGTGATTTTGTTATGTTTAAACATATGCAGAAGTGCCACAAAAGCAAATGGCACCACAATCCATCCAGATTCAGCGAATACATAGTAGGGAACTGTTTTAAGATTGGAAAACACGACTGCAAATGGGTCTTGGAGCAATTCGCTAAATGTCATCACGAATGTCCCATTTTTTTGTGTGACGTAATGCATGAAGGGTGAAAGACGCTGTACGTTGTAAATCACTTGAGAAATCACAAAAGAAACTCCAAACAAAAATAGGTAGCTCAGGAACCCAGAAATTTTATGGGTTTTATAATCAAATATAAGTAAGGAAGTTAAAAAACTCATGCCCAAAAACATCTGTACCGACGATTTTGCCAAAAGTCCAAAACCCGCGACAATACCAAATATAAGTGCAACATCAAGTCGCATCGTGCGAACGAGCAGCATGGAAAGGAACAAAATCCATATAAAAAATGCATTCACCCCCGAGTCAACCATTGCCATACGGTCGTAAAAGAGAAAGTAAGGGGAAAATATATAGAGGAGAGCTCCAATATAGGCCGAACGTTTACCTAAAAAATAATAGAGTAATGTAAATAATCCAACAAGTGCAAACATGCCGGTAAACACTGAAAATAGTCTTCCTGCAAATAATGCATCGTCGGGGAATAGTTTTAAAAAAGGAATGGTGCCCCAGGTTTGGAGCGGTTGCTTACCGTCGGTAAGTGAGATAAACCGCCATGTTGCATCATGCCAGGCTACCTTTGCCCAGCGTATATAAATTCCCTCATCATTGAAAATGGGAAGAAGAAGTAAGTTATAAAGTCGAGTGACTAAATAAAGTATTTTAAGGACAAACAATAGTACTACATCTCGGAGAGAAAAATGTTTACGCAAATAACTAACTATGTGCGATAGATCAAACATAAACTTATTATACCTTATGGAAAGTAGACGAGGAATAACCCGAACAAAGGCAAACATATAATTATAAATTTCTTTTTTAGCATCCGCACAGATACGTCCTCCTTAATGATACGAGGAAGAAAACGAGTTAATGCATATCCCATAAGCCAAGAAACAATGGCTGTACTCCACCCACAATACTTACGAGTGATGTTGCCGCAAGTGAAAGTGTATATCCTTTTGAAAGTTGGGCTGTTATTGCAAGGCCTTTATTTATCGCAATGATACCTATAATCGAAGATAAATCTTTGGTTGCTTTTTTGGAATCTATTCAATCCAACAATAAAAAGGAGTAGTGTCACTCCAATACCGTTGCCAATCATCTGATATCCCATCGTAATCCGGAAGTCTTCACTACGTATCACCGATCTGATAAGAATAGCATGCAGGCATACATACCACTTGAGATATGCATATAAAAAAGCATTGGTCGAGATTTAAGCGCAGAAAGACTAACCTTATCAGACGAAAGCACAAATCCACTAAGGAGAATGATAATAAATCCAACTATTTGTGTTCCAGAAAGGGTCTCATGTAAAAAGATCTATGAAAATGAGAACACAATAAGGGGAATAAGTGGAACGACAGAACTACTTGTGAGGTGTAATCAAGCCTTAGTGCAGAAATGTAGGGCAACAAATAAAAAACGAGCAGAATTCCTGATAAAAATAAATATAGAATCTGATGATATGAAAGTAACGGAAATCCTTGAACTGCCAAAATCACAATACCAATACCGGATGCCACATAAGAGCCAAATACTGTTGCAGCGGATGGATCTTTAATCTTTTTTTTAAGAATATACTTATCTATAAAGTTGGTTACTGAATAGAGAAAAGGAGTTAGACCTGCAAAAAAAATCCACATAGTTACATTTTTGCTAGTTCCTCACCAATTATTTGAATTGCTTTATTAATTTTTTCGACAGTTGTGTTGGTAAAATTTAAACGCATTGTATTCATTCCCACTTTTTTTCCAACACAACCGGGAAAAAACGGTTTACCCGGAACGAATGCGACATTTTTTACTATTGTTTTTTTAAGAAGGTGAGAGGTGTCAATAGAAGACTTTACTGTTGCCCATACAAACATTCCACCTTCTGGATTAGTCCAAGTAGCATTCTTGGGAAAATGCGTTTTAAGGGCAGTGAGCATGGCATCCCGCTTAGGTTTGTAAAGACTGATGATATGAGGAATGTGGGTATGAATTGCGTTGCTTTTTATATACTCCGCCGCAATCGCCTGATCAAGTCCGGAGGTGAAAAGGTCTACACCCTGTTTAGCTATTGTTATAAACCGAATCAGGTTGGAACTGCCTACAGCATATCCAATGCGAAGTCCGGGTGCAAGTATTTTTGAGAACGAACCAAGATATAGCGTATTTTGAGGAGCAAACGTAAATAGAGGCGCAATCGATTTTCCCTCATAGCGCAGTTCACGATACGGGCTATCTTCAATTACAATTCCATCGTATTTCTGAATGAGTTTTGCAATTTCCTTTCTTCTGACAAGTGAAATAGTTTTTCCTGTGGGATTTGCAAAGTCGGTGACTAAATATATAAACTTTACCTTCTTCTTGAGTGCTCGTTCTAGGCTACGTATCGTTGGACCTTCTTCATCGGTTTTAAGCGCGATATATTTTGGGGAATACGCATTAAATGCTTGAAGCGCTCCAAGATAGGTAGGCGATTCGACCGCAATAGTGTCGTTTACATTAATAAATGATCGTCCAATAAGATCGAGAGCCTGTTGGGAGCCAGTTGTAATTTGAAGTTGGACATCTTTCACATGTTTTCCAAAGTCTGCCGTTTTATATGTCCGAAGTGCGCTTAAAAGATCTCCGCTCCCTTCAGTTGATCCATACTGTAATACCTGCGAACCGTTTTTTTTAATTATTTCATTAACTATAGAGCTAATTATTCTTGTGGGAAAAGACTCGGGTGCAGGTAGTCCCCCTGCCAATGAGATTATATGGGGCATAGATGCTTGTCTGAGCATTTCGCGAAGTACATTGGGGGGTTGATGCACCATGACTTTCGATATTTTGGCTTCAATACGCATGAAGATATTATACATAGTATAATCAAAGGTATGTCTACAGAGGGTTTACACCGTCAAAAAATTGATACTTACAAATCTTTTATCCATAGAGATATGGATCCTCAAACGAAAAGAATGAAATCACTTCTCAGTCTTATTTCTCACAAAGAATATGCGAATATTATTGTAAAACATTTACCTCATTTGTCTGATGAAATTGCAATGCTCTCATATTTTAATATCAATCCTATAGGGGAGAGTAGGTTAACTCTCATTAGTCCATCAGAAAAAAAAAGGTTAATGGGTAATAGGTTATGGTGGGGGCATTTAAGTCGATTGGCAGGTGATGATAAAGATGCTAAAACAGCCGTGATTCACGGCATACAGTTAGGTGATATTTTTATGGGTGGTAAAAAAGCTCCGGGGAGTTATTGGTTAAATATGGTAGCAGACGAGGCTAAATCGAATAACGTGGTTAAGATCACCGATGTCGACGGGGTTCACATTCATGAAATTGCTGTGTATGATAAGCCGAATAAGCCGCGTGAATCATATGCGAAAAAACTGCAACGAGGACTCGCTCAACTTGGTGTGGAAATGGTCGCAAATCTCGCAGAAAGAGCAACTGATGATCACGATTTTAGCGGAGCTGAACAAGATAAACGAATACCACGAACAGGCACAATGCGTGAACGTGAAGAAGTAAAAATAAATGCACAACAGTTATTGGTACAAATAAAACAATATTCCACCTCTTATTATGAGGGGTGTCGGGATTTTGATGAAGTTGTACAAAAAATTAAAACTCACCCAACGTGGAAAGACGCTCCCTACGTGCGCGTCATGAGAAAAGATGGTAAGTCTATTCGTATTGAGAGTGATCGTCTAGAGGGTTGGGGTCCAAAAAAATTTATCGAAATTATGGAACTTACCAGCGCAGGTGAGTTTTTAGAGAGTAATGAAGAACAAAAAGATGATTCAATTCCAACACTCCGTTACTTTGATGTACTTGGACTTAGCCACGTTTCAAAACCGCTTACAACCGAGCAACATACCCATGATATGTCGGTTTGGATAGGTGCCGATAACGGTGTGGGGAAGGTGTTTGATAGAAAGCTACCAATGAGAAAAGGAAAAATGGGTTTTAAGGTGAGATTATTTTCGCAAGATAAACACACAGGTGAACCAGTCTATTTCGATACCACTATTGATAGGATACTTGAAATGGATGCAGCAGAACTTGAACAAGTACTCGACAATCCGCACTTATTACGCAACTTAATCGATTCAAAAAACGATCTTGCGGGTATTGCGGGAGAGCCTCCCATGTTTATGGTATCAATTAACGATTCAGAGAACAGCAATACACGAACCGCAATGTACAAATACCGTGCCGACCGCGGAAGGGCGGTATCTCACCTTATATTTAACAAAAAGAAAAATACGATAGAAATTCATTCGTCACATGGTCCTGTTGATGGAGTCGAAGCCAAGTGGATGGCGCTTGCGGCAGGATATTCCGTTGGAACTCGTGAGGAAAACGTGCAAGACTCAGTTTATGAGATGCCTCACCATTTATCACTTACCGGAGGGCTTAAAAAAAAGAAATCAACAAAAGATGAAGTATTGCAGAAGCTCAGTTCATTCTTTCGTCCTCCAGGCGAAAAAGAACAAAGAGCTGCCGTCGACGATCTTATGTTTCACGATGTTGTATCGGTTAGGCAGATAGATTTTGGTAAATATTTTAAGCCATTCTTAAAGACCATCAATTCGAAATTTCAATCATCACTCAGAAACAAATTAAACGTAGCTCTTGAAGAGATTAATAGACAAATGAAAAAAAGTGGTAGTAGATTTCTGAACGAAATTCAAGAAATTTCTGAGAGCGATAAAGAAGCACTCATCGATCTACTCACTCCTGAATTTGGCATAAGTAACGTCTTGTCCTTCGCTAGCGAAGCAGTATTTGGCAAAACAGCAGTATGTGTACAGCCGCTCCGTAAAGAACATCGATTAAGTTTGGCACTTACTCCACACGTTGGGGAACTCGTACACTTTCTTAGCACACCCAAACGGACGCCTGCAGAGTTTGAGCCGTATTTACGTGAGTTGGAAACGAAAATGATGGAAGCAACTCATCAAACAAATTTATTTTCTAAGTTAAGTATTGGTCATATTCAGATGTTGTATTTAGCTGCACAAGGATGGAGAAAGGGCGCTGAAAAAGCAACAACCTGGTTACAGCAACCGTTGGTTGAAGCAACTCGCATCCGGGCGCAAGTCTCTGCGCTTGGCCCAAATACTGAAAAAAAATTTACCCACATAAGTCCATTTACTGGCGAAGTGCCATCAACCTATTCGTTTACATCTGCACTTTCCGGCGAACAATATCTTCACACCTCAATTGCATTTGAGGGTTCATCCATAAGTTTTAGGCAGAGACTTACTCCAGAACTCTTTAATTCATTTAGCCTTGATACACGAAAAGACCTTATTAATAGAAAGGCAACACGATTAGTCCTAGATCGAATTTTCGGCAACGGAGAAAGTTCAGAGCAAAAAAAACATGAAGCTCTTATGGCCGCTCTCGACGCTCAAAATGCGCTCATTACGTATAAGTTTAAACGCATCAACGAAGATTTAAACAACTCACAGGCATTAGTGCGTTTTATGGAATCCAAAGACTGGAAAAGATATAGTGATGGTATGAAATTATTGACTCTCATTATGATGGAAGAAAAAATAGAAGACTACATGCACACTGCGCGGAATTTTGTACAGCATACAGCCTCTTCATTTACACTATCTAAAGAAACCCGTATTACACCTGAGATGGCGCAAAACATTACTATGGAACTAAAAAATCAAATTACGCATCAAATTCTGAAAGAAGAACTAGGCAAATAATTTTCCATGTAAAAAACGGGCAAGCGCAAAGGCTACTCCGTGTTTTACACCTTCCGACCTTGTTACTACACCTTTTGTCATAATTCCAAACATACCGATACCCCCTCCAATTTTATTTGTCTTAAAATGATGATCGATTACTTCTTCAAGATTTTTACCCTTATGAATATCTTGCATAATAATTTCAGGAAGGACAATACCGCCGGAGGCACCAACGCCAATTTCTCCTTTCTTGTTTACAATTACAACAATTGAATGCTCAAACCATCCAAACACATGTTTATGCAGGCCTCCCTCAATCCCTACCCCATATGATGCAGTTTTTACTTTTTGTAAAGCGTCTTTAGCCCTATTAAGTGCGCCAATATACATTTCATCTATTGACATAGGTTGTTCCGATACACCCGATGCCACTTCCACACACCTTACGGTAAGGGGGGAAAAATGTTTAGAAAAAACTTCTCGAACTGGTTCGGATTTTGTGGGGTTTTTTGATCCTACTGCAACAATCATGAAACATAGTATACAAAAAATTCGCATTGATTTTTTTAGTCTTATCGTATTGGTGTTAGAGGTATGAGGATTCTTATTGCTGAGGATGAGGATGAAATGCGCACGCTCTATACGCAGGTATTTAAGGCTGCTGGTTTTGAGGTGGATACTGCCGAAAACGGTGAAAAGGCTCTTTTTATGTTGCGAAAAGGTGGGTATGGCGTGGGGCTTATAGATATCAGAGTGCCGGTTATGAACGGCTTACCGTAGTTGAGTCTCTCAAAAAAAACTCCACCGCTCACTCCGAATGGCCCGCCTTTATTTCTTACAAGCAAACCGAGGGCGAGGGTGCAATTGCCCGCGGAATATCTCTTGATGTGCGAGGATATTTACTTAAAGTAAACTACACCCCAGACCAACTGGTTGCAGGAGTGCAAAAAAAAGTCTTCAGGAGCGAAAACTTGCATAAGGTAAAATAGTGTATATATGTTTAAGAAAAATTGGTTATGGATGTTGTTAACCGTTATTTTAGGTAGTCTTCATATTGTTACATTTCATCAAAGTCCAGGTGACGCTATAATTAAAAGTGCACAGCTTGGAGTAGTTTTCTTAGTTCTCGTTCTCCTTCCCAAAAATATCATTATGTGGTTGCCTCAGGATTTTGCCGGAATTCCACTATTAAAAAAATTAGTAGTATGGCGCAGAGACCTAGGGATAGTATCGGGAATTTTATTTGCAATGCATGCGATGACCGCCACAATGCAGTATGGTAATTTTCAACCATCATATTTATTACAAAAAATAATTTTACCCGGTACAATCGCACTTCTTATCGTGTATTTGCTGTTATTAACTTCAAGTTCTTGGTCATTGCGGACATTAAAGCAAACATGGGGTAAGATTCAGAGTTTGATATGGATTGCGGTTCCTCTTACACTTTTGCATAGCATAATAGCCACACTCGGATATCGTGGTGAGTACAGTATATTTGGAATTGTGGGGCTGGGCGGGTCAATCATTTTTGTTTGCGTTGAAGCGTATTTATTTTTCCGCAGCCCAAAAAAAGCAATCAATAATAGATGGAAGCATATTCATCTAGTGTCAGTAGGGAGCATACTCGCACTTCTTCTGTTTTTCTTTTATCCGTGACCTTTGTGTGCTTTCATCATGCACATATTTGAAATTACAGTAAGGCCATGTGATTTGGCAAGTTCTTCGGCTTCTTTATTTTCTACGCCTTCCTGCATCCAAATCGTTTTCACATCTCCTCGCTTAATCGCAGTTTGCACGATGGAGAGTACAAATTCTGATTTACGGAAAATGTCTACAGCATCAATAGAAACTGACTTTGGTACATCGGCCAGGGAGGAATAAGTAGGAATGGTGTTCCACTCAGTTAAAAGGGGATTAATAGGAATAATGGCAAATCCTTTTTCCTGTAAATATGTTGCTACTTGGTAGCTCGGGCGGTCGGGTTTGTCTGAAATTCCAACAATTGCAATACCTTTTATTGATGAAAATATGCTTGGACTCATATGTTCAGTATACCGAAACGTCGTTTTTTGGTACAATAACGGTCTATACCAGGGGTGGCGGAGTGGCCAATCGCACTAGACTGTAAATCTAGCGGGTTTTCCCTGCGGGGGTTCGAATCCCTCCCCCTGGACAGGTACCGTTTCGGTACCGTTTCAAAAACGGTTGGTGACTTTTAAAAAAGGATTGGTAGAACGCTCC
>CAZLSE010000022.1:4273-25468 GCA_964562055.1 uncultured Gammaproteobacteria bacterium | reverse complement strand
TCAAAGGTTGCACGAAAGCAGTCGGGAAATGTTTTGTATGCCAAAAAAAAATGGGCTGAAACAAGCACTTTGGGGAGTCTTTTTCCTATCAGTCCGTATTTGTTCAATATTTGGTACGACAGCCATCTTGGTTTTGCATTATGGGCTTTTATTTACGCATGACAATATAGAGCGCTATGAGGCTATTTGTCACAGTCGCATTTAAAGTTTTCTGCAAGACGGTACAGAATCTGTTCGGTCTTATAAAACGGAGAAGCTTTAAGCCGTTCAATTTCTTGCTGTAAAAAAAGTATCTGCTTATCAACAGGGTCAACTATTTCTATTTTTCTCACCTTCCACTGCCAACTCGCCTGAAAGAGTGAATGTTGGCGGTAATGGAATAGCGGTTGCTCAAGCCGATACCCCTCAAACTCTTTGTCAAAAAATCGGTACCAAAAATAGTGACGTAGATCATACTTTTTGTGTTCGGTAAACCCGCCCCACTTAACTGCTTCGTGCGTTCGGAACACGGCAGAGTTATGTATGTAATTTATTTTCTTTAATGCATATTTCACATCATCTGAAAAACCCGGAACGTGAATTACATACGAGCTCCCCTGATGTAAACGCCATGACTGCGGGTAGGAGTACCATGCAATTTTCTCGCGAGGGCCAAACAGGTGGATGTCAGAATACACAACACCAACCTGTTTTTTAGTATCTAAAATATGTGTTGCTTGAGCAAGATACCGGTGGTCCAGTTGGTCGTCGGCATCCAGAAAACAGGTATAGCGTGAGTGCGAAAGCTCAAGTCCCTTGTTAAACGCAACTTTTTGCCCGTGATTGTGTTGGTACGTGTGCGAGATGACAACGGGGTAGTAAAGGTGTACATAGTGGCGCATTATTTCGGCAGTTTTATCGGTTGAGCCGTTGTCGATAAGGATGATTTGGGTGGGGTTAAGTGTCTGGTGGAGTACTGACTCGATGGCGTCAGCGAGAAAGGCGGCTTGATTGTAACACACAATAATAACAGTCACATCTCTCTGCATATAATGAGTATACATAAAATACAGGTCACAAATTGTTCAAATCTTCAATTAATTTAAAATTTTAAATTTGAAATTAACCCTTCTGTCATCCTGAATTTATTTCAGGATCTCAATGTTTTTGAAGGTGGGGTTCTTTTGTTTGACTAGAGTTAGTTTCCAAGACCTATGCCAGTTTTTGAGTTGTTTTTCTCGTTGAATGCAGTCTTTTACGTGAATATATTCTTCGAAATATACAAGTTTTGATAGGTGGTACTGCGAAGTAAATCCCGGAATGAGCCTGTGAACATGCTCAAATATTCTTCTTTCAAGACTATTGGTAATTCCTATGTAAAACGTCGTATTATATTTATTGGTGAGAATGTAGAGGTAATACATATTTTACTGATTGGGATCCCGAAACGAGATCGGGATGACACTAGAAAGACAATACAACATCATTGACAATGAGTCAGTAGTTTATACCCCACAAAACACCGAATTAGATTGTTTTAAAAACCAAAATTAATCCAATATGGTTTTTTAGAGTTTAGAGTTTAATAGAGGGTCAACATCCCACCTCATCTTCCTCGCCAGGGAGATGCGCAGAGCCCGTTTCTTGCTTTTTTTGCTCTCGGCAAGAGCGCGCTTTATCTGTGAAATAATGCCCATCTGATTTTTTGCGATATATAGTATATTGTGCCAGCCTTTTCCGACCTCGTAGGTGGCAGAGGTAGCCACAATGGGTTTACCTGAAGTTAGTAGCATCGGGAGTGACTCGTGGGTGAGGGGGAATTTACACGTTGCTTTAAGCGGGAGAATGAGAATATCAAATGACTGCAGATAGAGCGATAGATTTTTGTACGGCTGCTCGCCAACGGGAAAAATATTCTCATGCTGTTCTGACACCGCTATAACAGGTCGGTAATTAGTATTACCTACAAGCACTACGGTAGCTTTGGGAAATGCGTTTGCAATAATGCCTATTGCATGTTCGTCTATCCGTTCATCCATATCTCCTATATATCCGATAACCGGTTTTTTTATCCAACAGAGGCCCACATCGCATGTTTGAATTGTTTTGGATGCATCCGCAAATGCACCCATATCTACTCCATTAGGTACTACCATCGAACCCAGTTTTTTGTGGGGAGCCATACTGCGGGTTGCTTTCCGGGGTGGGAGACTTATGTGACTGTGCGGGCGATCATACACAATCGGGAATTGTACCGATTTAAGGTGAGGTTCCCATGTTGGACTCATTGCAATAATTCGCAGTGACTTGCCTTTTTTTCGGTATGTCCGGATACACTTCGTTAGAGATGTACCTATCCCCTGTTTGGTTTTTTTTAGGCGAACTACGGTAAGGGTAGGCAGTATAGGGAGTGTGGTGAACCCTGGTTTATACCCCGACTGAAACTCTGGTTCGATATAAACAACCTGAGTACGTGCTGCAAGTACGCGCGCTATTTGCACCCCCCGAGACTGCTCTTTTGTATAGGTACATGAACCAAACATTACAAATGTGGAGTCAGATTGTAACGCAAACTTATCGGTTGATTTATGTTTGAATGATCGAATGCGATACCACAACGCAGATAAACTCCATTTTATTTCACGCAGTGCTTGTATAAACATCATGTATGGCGAATGTTCGAGACGCATCAAAAGGACTAACTGACCGTTAAGATGATGTATAGACTGTTGCAGTTTCTGTTTTTCGGAAAGACGCGATTGGGCAGATGTCTTTTTTCTAAACAATCCAGTTATGTCTTGAATAAATTCAACATGCATCTTATAGAGTTGATACAGCGGTGAATGATGATGAAGGTAAAGGGTATACCGTAGATCCTCAACACGGCGGAATAGTTCACTTTCTTTTTTGCGTAACTGCGGTAGCGAGACTCGTTTCATATGAAAATACTATAGCATAAAAATGCTATTTTGACTCTTTACTCTTTAAGAATCGCGATTCAAGAACCAAGAAACAAGAATCTAGGGTCAAGAGTCACTCCCTTTTGGTATAGTAATGGTATGTACTGTGTTTCAATAAAAGGACTGGTTGTGTATGTCGTTTTAGTCATAAGTATTTTTTTTGTGGTTGGTACGGCATATATTTAGACACAAAAAAAGATATTCGAAAACAAAGCAGCTCTACCAAAAACAATTCTTACTCCGTCATCTTTTCCCTACCCGAAAAAATATAGTATTCAATTTGAAGTGCCCAACACTCAGCTTAAATTTGTTGCCAACTTAGAGCAACGTATTTATCCGTTATCCGACTTTAATACGTCGCATTATAGTTATACTATCCCCGTAACGTTTCGGCTTGGCATACATGCACGAAAAAAAGAAGACGCATTTGTAAAAAAATACTACTATCAGACAGATCTAACTAACTATCCAAACATGCTGAAAGATGCAGTACTATTACGGTACTTTAATCCAGTCTGTCCAAAACTCATCGACAAGGTAAAATCTACAGGAGGATTCCCTGTGCAAAATTTTTGTCATCTGGCAACACTTGCAAACTATATTGTATTAATGGGAGGTGAAAGTGTATTATCTGCAAAACTGCGCACACAACTCCAGACTGATTCCGAATTTTTAACACGAGGAATTGAGGCAGAAAAGCTTACTTTTCCTGAACTTTTGTTTTACTCTTACTATAGAACCACCCCATCAGGAACTCGAACCAGTTACATTACAAGCAATGGCGGAAACGATGCGGGGCTTGTGCTGAGTATTGGTCTTTTTGTACCGGTAGTTCAGCGTGCCATGGATGACCTTAACTCTCTTGATCCAAACATATTCAAGTTATCTGTGACTACGCCAGACGGACTCATAGATAGCTCTATAACGCACAGCAGGTTAAGTAGTTTTGACGATGTGTTTTCTGGAAGTCGAACCAGTATGATTGCCCGGGGCGCATTAAACGGTAATCATGATTTGCTTGACGCTTTTACATACACAAAAGGTCCTACCCATTACTTTGTCATTGGAGACTCTCAAAGTTATTTTTACCCCCCCCAGTTATCATCGCTGCACAGCCAAACAGTGTGAAAAAAACAGCGTTGTTTATTGTTGATCCATTGGGAAGCGTAGACTATTTAACAACAATAGATGCCCACGGATATGGAGGTATCGGATATATCGGATGGACGGGTATGTACTATTTTTTTGGAGGCCGGCCACAAACGTACGCGCCGACTACCACCGGTATCAACGCTAAGCTGTCATGTGTGATTCGTGAATTTATAACAGTATTAAAATTACCAGCACAGGAAATGTAGTTTCTTCCTCACCTCGTGTATCCCCTTCGCAATGGAAAAAAAACGGAATAGAGACGCAGTAAAAAACAGTTCATATTATTCGCCAAATACGTAACGCTGAACAAAATAGTATTTGTGTGTAGTAGAGTTTGGTGTTTAGAGTTGCGGGTTATTTTGATATAATTTAGCCTTATTATGGACAAACTCACCAAGATAGTCGCAACCATCGGACCAGCCTCAGACTCTGAAGAAAAAATTGAATCACTTATACAAGCGGGAGTAAACGTATTCCGTTTTAATTTTAAACACTCCACTATCGATTGGCATGCAGAGCGTATTCATCGCGTAAAAAAAGTTGCAAAAAAAATGGGAATACACGTGGGAACTCTCCTTGACCTTCAGGGTCCAGAGATTCGTATTAACATGTCGGTAGACCAGATTACCGTTGAAAAAGGTGAACATCTCCATCTTGGAGAAGCTGTATTTGAAGACAGAACGAAAAAAGGGTTTTCCTGCTCCCACCCCGACTTGTTTGGCCACCTCAAAGTAGGACAAAAACTTTTTGCCGATGATGGTGCGTTTACGTTTACCGTACATCAAGTGGAACCAGAAGTTATTTTGGTAAATAATAGACCGGGTATTCTCAAAAACAAAAAATCACTTCGTATACCTGGCGCAAACTTCCCTTTCCCTGTGCTGGTAGATCGTGATTTTGAAGGGCTTGAAATGGCGCAACGGGCGGAGATCGACTACATTGCTCTTTCTTATGCCCGAACAGCAGATGATGTATATGTCACTCGTACCGAAATGGCAAAGTATAAGGTGGTAGCAAAAATAATTTCCAAAATCGAGGCAAAAAGTGCTATAGATAATCTTGATGAAATAATCGAAGCAAGCGACGGTATTATGGTAGCTCGTGGAGATTTGGGTATTGAACTGCCCATTGAAGAAGTGCCCTATTGGCAAAAAATAATGATCCGTAAATGTATTGAGCGCGGAATTCCAGTCATCACTGCTACGCAAATGTTGCAAACCATGATCGAAAACCCGTATCCAACGCGAGCCGAAGTGTCGGATGTGGCGAATGCAACATTTGACCATACCGATGCAGTAATGCTTTCTGCCGAAAGCGCATCTGGTGCCTATCCTCTTGAGACAGTGCAAATGATGAAGCACATTGTAGAGTCAAATGAATCTCGTTTTAAAGCTGATCTGCGTGAGCTTTTTACCTTTAAACGAAGCGATAATGAGCGTTTGTTGTGTGATGCAGCGTATACCATATATCAGAACATGGAAAATACCGGTAAGGGATTTGGTGGATTTATTGTATTTACTGCAACTGGCCGTACCGTGCGCATGCTTTCACGCTACCGCCCCGGTGCCCCCATTTATGCACTTGTGCCAAGCAGCAAAGAAGCAGATATGCTTACTCTTGACTACGCTGTCACTCCTCTTGCCCACTTTGAGCCATATACAAAAGAGCTTATGACACTTGAGGGGATACAAAAAATTGTAACGTATCTGAAAGAAGAGAAAAAAGTTAAGGCTGGTCAGTCGATAATTGTTATCCACGGGGATGAGTGGATGAAAAAAGGAAAAACATCGACGATAAAGCTGATTGAAGTGTAAGAAATTACAATTACACAAATCACACAAATCCACAATAGAAATTCAAAAATTAAATAACAATATATTTTTTTGTTTTCTTATTTATGATTCATTTGTGCGATTTGACATTTGAAATTTGTAATTTTAGAAAATTGAATATATGTCTTCTATCCGTAATTTCGCTATTATCGCACACGTAGACCATGGCAAGTCAACTCTTGCCGATCGTTTATTGGAGATGACAGGTGTCATTTTAGCGGGTAAACACGAAGAACAGATGCTGGACCGAAACCCCATTTCTCGTGAACGCGGTATTACCATAAAGCTGGCACCGGTTAAGATGAAGTACTCCCCTCCTGTCATCCTGAATTCAGTTCAGGATTCTAATGGGATCCCGAATCAAGTTCAAAATGACAGTCGTGTGTATATTCTCAATCTCATAGATACTCCCGGGCATGTCGACTTCTCCTACGAAGTAGACCGCACACTCACCTGTGTAGAGGGCGTAATCCTCTTAGTTGATGCAACCCAAGGCATTCAGGCACAGACCATCGCTAATGCCTATAAGGCCCTTGAAAAAAATCTTGTGATAATTCCCGTCATTAATAAAATTGATATGGACGGAGCTGAAGTGGAGAAGACGGAAAAACAAATTGTTGATTTTTTGGGAGTGCCAAAAGAGCAGATTTTCCGGATTTCGGCAAAAACGGGACAAGGAGTTCGGGCGGTTTTGGATGCGGTGATTGAGAAAATACCCGGTCCATTTGGTTCCCAGTCAGAGTCTATAAGGCGGACCAACATGTCATTTCGAGAGGAGCGAAGCGAAACCGAGAAATCTCAGACTCAGAGATCTCTCGACTACGCTCGAGATGACAAACATCCGCTTCGTGCTCTTATATTTGATTCCTACTACGACACACATAAAGGAGTTATTGCGTTTGTACGCATGTTTGGAGGGTCATTAAAGCGTGGTACAACGGTACGTATGGGGCATGCGGGTAGCGACTTTATTGTGTCAGAAGTAGGTATGTTTAAACCTGATTTGACTCCCACCGATACGCTAAATGAAGGTGAGATTGGATATGTCGCCACGAATCTTAAGGATATTCATGCAATTGAGATTGGTGACACCATGCTTCTGCCAAAAGAAAACACCGAACCGATGCCGGGGTATAAAAAGGTAAAACCAATGGTATATGCGAGCATATTCCCCACTGAAACGGGAGATTATCTCAACTTCAAAAAAGCACTCGAAAAACTATATCTCACTGATAGTGCTCTCGACTTTAGCGGTATCTATAGCACTGCGCTTGGTGCGGGGTTTCGTGTTGGCTTCTTGGGACTTTTGCATGCCGATGTAGTGCGCGAACGGCTTGAGCGGGAATATGAACTAAGTTTGGTGCTGACACCTCCGCAGGTAGAGTACAAAATTGAAAACGGGCAGTTTTTTGAACCGATCGTAAAAATATTTATCTATTCACCAGAAAACTACACCGGAGCAGTTATGAAAGTATGTGAAGAACATCGGGCAAAGTTTATCACCATGGATAATAAAAACCAGATTGCCCTCACCTACGAAATGCCGCTGTCGGAACTTATTACTGACTTTTTTGACCGTCTTAAAAGTGTTACAAGCGGGTATGCATCGCTTGACTGGGAACTTATTCGGTATGAATTTGCCGATGCACACAAGCTTGAACTTCTTCTCAATAATGACCCGGTTGAAGAATTTTCAGAAATAGTGGTGTCTGCACGCGCGCAGGAAAAAGGCTATTTTCTTACTAAACGTCTCCGTGAGCTTATCCCGCGACAGCAGTATGAGGTTAAGATTCAAGCTCGGTATAGAGGCAAGATAATTGCATCGGAGCGCATCTCTCCTTTCCGTAAGGATGTTCTTATCAAAAGCGGAAAAGTAATAGGTGCGGGCGACGTGGGACGAAAACGTAAACTTCTTGAAAAACAAAAAGAGGGAAAAAAACTCATGAAAGCAGTAGGCCGGGTTGAAATCCCCAAAGATGCGTTTATGAAACTGTTTAATAAACAGTAACAATGTAATCACACAAATCCATAAATATCAAATCACACAAATGAGTGATACATTTTAAATGGTAAAGATTTAATTCGTTTTGTGTTTAATAATTTGAATTTCAATAGTGCGATTTGTGGATTTTTCATTTGACATTAATATATTAGTGTTTTATATTCTTTTCATGAACTCCCGCACTCTTGTCCTTAATAACTACTCTCCTCATTGCTATTGATGCTCCTTCCCTCTTAACCCTTTTTTTACTTGTTCTTTTAACCCAGGAATAGAGATACAACATATATTTTCGATTTTGACAAAACCATAGTATCGGTTGAAACGCTTGAAGTTATGGCAGATATTGCTTTAGAAGGTAATAGACACAAACAAAGTATTTTAAGAGATATCGCCAAAATTACAGAACTTGGTATGAGTGGTAAACTATCGTTTGCTGAAAGCCTGCAAAAGCGATTACGCCTAATTCCAATAACTGATGCTGTTATCCAAAAAACGATACGTTATCTTAAGAAGAATATCACTCCTTCACTTCTTACAAACATACGTTTCTTTAGAGAAAATAAAGATTCGATCTATGTTGTGTCAGGAGGGTTTACAGAATGTATTGTTCCCATAACTACAAAACTTGGCATAGATCCTTCCCATGTATATGCAAACACATTCATTCGTAATGCAAAAAATGAAATTACGGGATACTACCAAGCAAACCCTCTTGCAAAAGATGACGGCAAGGTAACGGTAGTACGCAAACTTCACAAAAAAAATGTAGTGGTTATCGGAGATGGATTTACTGACCTTCAAATAACACAAATGGGTGCAGCAAACCGTTTTGTAGCCTTTGTTGCGCATAGTGCGCGAGACACTGTTACCAAAAAAGCCGATGAAGTAGTTCGTAGTTTTGATGAATTTCTCTATAACAGTGCAATGCCTATGACAGTATCGTACCCAAAAAGTAAAATAAAAGTGGTTCTTCTTGAGAATATTAACAACCTTGCAGTATCACGGTTTGAGAAGGAAGGATATCGTGTGGAGTGGTATGAAAAGTCGTACAACGGTGACGATCTTGACCGCAAATTAAAAAGTACGATGATTGTTGGCATTCGATCAAGAACACAGCTAAGTTCAGAAATAGTGAGAGCACATCCGACCATTCGTGCAGTTGGGGCTTATTGTATTGGTACTAATCAAATAGATATTCCAGCTGCTGCTAGTCAGGGGATTGCGGTATTTAACGCCCCCTATGGCAACACACGAAGCGTAGTTGAACTTGCATTGGGTGAGATGATTATGCTCATGCGACATACAGTCGAGCGTTCAAAAGAAATGCATACAGGAGTAGGGAATAAAACAGCAAAAAGCTCCCACGAACTGAGAGGCAAAGTATTGGGAATTATCGGGTATGGCAACATTGGAAGTCAACTTTGAATTGTGGCTGAGGCATTAGGAATGCGCGTTCTCTATTATGACCTTCGCGACGTACTCCCCATTGGAAATGCGATATCAACCCCACTTAATGAATTACTCAAACAATCAGATATAGTCTCGATTCACGTTGATGGAAGAAAAGAAAATACGCACCTTATTGGAGCAAATGAATTAAAAAAAATGAAACGCGGAACAGTGCTTCTTAATTTAAGCCGTGGGAGTGTGGTAGATATAAATGCATTAGCGTATTATTTGAAAAGTGAACATATCGGAGGAGCTGCAGTTGATGTGTTTCCACACGAGCCAAAGGCTAAAGGTGAAGAGTTCACATCACTTCTGAAGGGTTTACCTAACGTCATTCTTACCCCACACATTGCCGGAAGCACCGAAGAATCACAGCGCGCAATTGGTATTTACACTACTAACAAACTAATTCAGTTTATAAATACAGGGATTACGGACATGTCGGTTTCACTTCCTTCCATATCCCTCCTTCCGCAGATTGGTACGCACCGACTGTTGCATATTCATGCAAACATACCGGGCATGCTTGCTCGAATAAATGGCGTATTAGCAAAACATGGTTTGAATATCGAACAACAGTCGCTTAAAACAAACGAATATGTGGGATATGTTATTACCGATGTTTCCAAACGGTACTCAAAAGAGGTGCTCCATGAGTTAAAAATTATTCCACACACATTACGATTTAGAGTCGTTTATGCCTAATATGAAATCATTATTTTTTACTCCCGGCCCGTCACAGTTGTATCCTAACCTCGACAGATATCTAATGGAAGGATATAAAAAAAATGTATATTCCCTATCTCACAGAAGTCAGAAATGTATGAAAATAATACAGTCGACAAAAGAGGGGTTAGCGGTGCTACTGGGAATCCCTGAAACTCATACCATCTTCTTTTTAGGTTCATCTCTTGAGTCTATGGAGCGCATAATGGAAAATATGCAGGGCACACATACATTTCACTTTGTTTCAGGCTCATTTGGCGAAGCATTTGTAAACGCCGCAAAGGCAACGAAGAAAAAAACAACAATATATAGAATAGGAGTAAATGATGATATCGATGTAAACCAGCTTGTAATACCGAAACAAACTAACCTTATTTGCATAACCCAAAACGAAACCTCAAACGGTTCAAGTATTGCACCCAAAACTATACATGCCATCAAAAAAAAATATCCCACCATGCAGTTAGCTGTGGATATTGTTTCCTCAGCCCCCTATCCAAACCTCGACTTTCACCATATTGACTATGCATTTTTTTCGGTGCAAAAAGGGTTTGGACTTCCTTCAGGATTGAGTGTCCTTATCGTTAATCGATCGGTAATAAGAGAAAAGTCTCCCCTTGGATTCCATTCTTTCGTATCGCTTGCACAAAAAGAAAAGGTAAACCAAACGCCTGAAACTCCCAATGTACTTGCTATTTATCTTCTGGGTAGGGTTATAGCAGCAATGAATAGAAAAGGAATTGCCACTATTCGACGCGAAAGTAAACTAAAAGCAAGAAAGATTGAGGCACTCGTAACTCAACATAGAACAAAGTTATCCTTTACCGTTACCAATACAAAGACACGATCAAAGACAGTTATAGTTTTAGAAATAGCAGGTGGGAGTAGGTTACTACTAAAAAAATTGTTACGTTTTGGAATTACGGTAGGAAACGGATATGGTTTAGCAAAGGACAGGCAGATTCGCATTGCTAATTTTCCACAGCATTTAATAGGCGATATGGGCAGGCTTATTAACACTATGGAGCAGCTGTTATAATTGCGTAATGAGCCTTTACAAGAAAGGATTAGCGATAAATACGCTTCATATCATGAATGATGGGTTTCGAGCTAGCTTGATGCTTTTTCTTCCCTTTATTGCAAAGGACCTTATGATCAGTATGACAAAGGTGGGATTATTAGGTACTGCCATGAACATGTTGGAGATAGTGCTCGCAATCCCTGCCGCAGCCATTGCTGCAAAAGTTGGAGGTTTACGGCTGCTTATAGTAACTATACTGTTTTACACATTAGGGTTTTTTTTAACTTCAATTTCTACGTCATATCTTTTAGTAATAGTAGCCTTCATAGTTGCAGGAGTATCGTTTGGTATGTTTCATCCTGTTGCATTTTCTGTTGTATCAACTATGTTTGCAAAAGATGAACGCGGGAGACAGCTTGGTAATTTTACAGCTCTAGGTGATTTGGGTAGAGTCGGTATTGCAAGTGTTGTCACTTTTATCATTACCATTATTGGTTAGCGATCTACCGCAGTTTTGAGCGCAGTTATTGTCACTGTTTGTTTTGGCATATTTTTATTACTCTTTCGTAATCGACGACAATCGTCAATGGAGCAAAACGCGGATAGTGTGCATGGAGAACTTCGATATCGCCACTTGTTCCAGAATAAAAAATTTATATTGGCAACTTCAAGTTTTATTCTTGATTCACTTGCTAGTTCTGCTCTCTTTGTTTTTATACCCTTTCTCCTTCTTTCTCGCGGTGTCCAGCCTGCGTTTTTGGGTGTTCTCACCTCAACTTTTTTCGTTGGGAATATGTTTGGAAAACTTGTACTGGGAAGACTGGTCGATAGGTGGGGTAATACTAAAATCTTTATCACATCAGAGCTGTTAATGGCCTTTTTTATCGTGATCCTTGCCACATCTACAAATCTAATCCTCATTATTGTGTCTTCAATCATATTAGGTATTTTTACGAAAGGCACAGTACCTGTTCTTACTGCTATGGTAACCGAATCGGTTGAGCACCATGGACGGTTTGAAAAAGCATTTTCACTTAATGCAGTATTTGTTGGGGTCGGCTCAAGTATCGCTCCATTATTACTCGGGTATTTATCAGATAGACTTGGCATTGTTCAGGCATTTTATGCATCTGTCCTATTTGCGCTTATTGCAATAGCTCCTGCGTATTTATTTAACCGCGTCCGGGAATAGTTTGGTAAAGAATGTCTTTTGCCTTTTGGAATACTGCATTTCTTTTATAATCCACAACTCAATCATCTGTTCACGCGTTATCTTGTTTTCAAGATATGCAATAATCTGTGCGTACCCTATAGCGTTAAGACCGGGATCTCGTGCCGTATATCCTTCTTCTAACAGTTTTTGTGTTTCATCAATAGCACCTTCTTCTAAACGTTTAAGTACTCTTGCGCGGATTAACCCCTGTTTAGCCTCTGATGAACAGTGGAAAAATGGCATAGGATTAATATCTAATGTTCCCAAAGTTGAACCTACAAGGTTAGACAATCGGGTTGGAAGTGTGATTTGGGTGGGTTTTGAGGTTATAATACCTCCGTAGTGCAAGACTTCGAGGCGGCGTATAAGTCGGCGGGGGTTAGCCCGGTCGCTTTGGTTGAGGCTCTCAAAAAGTGCCTTATCTCTCTTTTTAAGCATTGCTTGTAGTTCTTCTACTGTCTTTTGACTCAATTGGTTTCGAAATTCCCAATTTTGTGGAACATCAATTTTGGGGACACCATAGAGGAGGTGATAGAGATAATACCCGGTACCTCCAACAAGAATAGGGGTTTTTCCCCGCTTAAGAATATCTATCAATACCGGTTCTGCCGACGAAACATAGTCAGCTGAGGAAAATGGCATTTTGGGGTCGACTATATCGTAAAGCCAAACGCGAGTTGTAAAGTCTAAAAATCCTAAAGTCTGAAAGTTATAATAGCCTAACGCATGGTTTATATTTTTGATCTTTGATTTTTGATCTTTGATATGAGCTTTTTGATACTTGCTATTTTTGGGCAAGTCCTTCCCCGTTACAATATCTAATTTTACATATATTTGGCGAGAATCAAAGTTGACTATTTCTCCATCATGCTCTTTTGCAAGCTCAAGCGCCTTGGCCGTTTTACCAGTAGCAGTCTGGCCGAATAGTATAAACAAATACATAAGAAACTTTAAACTCAACCACCTTTAAATGGGAAGGTTTTGATAATTTTTTTACATGTTCCATTTGGTCCGGTTTCAACAAAAGATAGTGATGAGACTTGAGTGGTAATATGAATATCATTGGGTAGAAGTGATATCATTTTTGGACCATCTTCTCCATTGAAAGGTCTCCCTAAGGATATATGTGGCACATATATGTCTTTAACGGCCCACATACCGTAGTCAATGAGGCATTGTTTCATTTTGGCGGTTAATCCGGGCAGCTTTAGTTCTTCTTTATCATAGGCTCCGTTTCTCAATGGATTGAGCAAATCAACAAGATCGCTATGGAGTTGCGTAAGTTGCGGAGTTATTATTGCATCTAAAAAAACGGTACCCACGACGAAACTTGTTTTTGTGAAAGCAACCTCAATGGGTTGTCGATTTTGAACAAAAGACCCTATAGTGTCCATAACTTTTTGTTCATTTTCTTCAGGATATTGAGTAGTGTAAAGTGTCATATGAGGAACGGCATCAATTCTATTAAGAATTATTTTTGAAGGATAGACTTCATTCAGTTGAGTACTCCAGTCAATGAGTGTGTTAGTAATAGTGTTATTAAAAGTTAACACGACATTACGAGGTATCAGCATAGTATTCTTAAAATTATACATCAAATTAATGTAGCATATCACAAAGCCTTAAAACAATATTTTATCTACGATAGTTTACATGTTTAGAGTTAAGAATCTAGTGTTTTACGTGTCTAGAGTATAGAGTTTAGAGTAAATTATTTATTTGTGTTTCTGCATCTTGGCAGCATCAAGAAGATTTTTGTAGAGGTACAACACATCGAGTGGGCCTATACCACCTGGTGTTGGAGTCCAGTGAGCTGCAACTGGATCTACTTCTTTTTCATCATAATCCCCCTTAAGTTTATTATCTTCATGCCGCATTCCCACGTTTATCAGGACCACGCCTGGTTTGAGCATATCGGGAGTAAGTACTTTTTTACCAACCGCACAAATAATTACATCAGCCTCTTTGTAGTATTCGTGTGGGTTGGGAGTTTGGGAGTTGGTACCCATAAAGTTAATCTTTGCTTCACTGAGGGTCTTCACAATAGGTGCCCCACCCGTTTTACCTCTTCCAATAACGATAACCTGTTTGTGTTTGAGTGCTCTTCGAAGAGACTCAAAATCTTTTTTCTTGTTGATAAACAAGTTAAAATCAGCCTTTGGGTGAATATATACATACTTGAGAATCGTCATAACAGCTAGACCAAGAGGTGAGAAAAACTCAGTTTTACGGCGATGTCCTTCAATCTCCTTTTTAAGCTCAATAAAGTCATACATGCTTTCTGTAGATAGTTGAGGAGGAACTGGCTGTTGAATAATAATTCCGGTTACAGCGGGATCTTGAGACACCTCTTTTATTTTACGAAGGAAAGGCTCAAATGTGGGTGGCCTGGTATAATGAATAAGCTCAAAGTCTACTCCAAGGGCTTTCGCGGTGCGTTGTTTTATACGCACAAACGAGATCTGCTCGGGTGATTCTCCTACAAGAAAAACCACCAGTTTCAGCTTGTGTTTCTTGCTTATTTTTTTGATCTCTTTTTTCAGTTCTACTTCAAGTCTTGTCACCGCTTTTTTGACATCAAGTATCATTGTGTAGTAATGTAATTATACCATGCCGGAGGCTTAAAATCCAGGCAAATGCAGGCAATAAAAATATATACTATAGGGCTATATATTAGCTCTTTACCCTTTACGCTTTAAAAATCTATAGACTCGAAATAAGATTTAGGAGTTAAGAATCAAGAGTCAGCGCTTTTATACAAGAGTTGCGCTTACCACTTTATCTGCCTTGTCCGAAAACCGCATCAAAATCACGCCTTTTGCTGTACGTGATCGAGGCGGAATTGAGGCTAAAGGTATTTTGACTATCTGCCCTAGCGAGCTTGTCATAATCACCGTAGAATCCTCAGGATTTATGATTTGAACAAAGGCAATTGGCCCCATCTTTTCATCGACTGAGGCTACCTTTACACCTTTTCCACCCCGATGCTGGCCTTTAAAAAGCTGGAGGCTTGTTTTTTTACCAATACCTCGTTCACCAATAACAAATATGTTCTTTTTAAACTCATCCTGTGAAAATACTTCTGCTCCTGCAACAAGGTCGTCTTTTTCAAGTTCGATTCCTCGTACTCCAATAGAAGATCTGCCCGTTGGGCGCACCTCGGCTTCTTTAAACACAATTGCTTTTCCGTGTCGAGTTGTGATTATTACAAACATGTTGCCGTCGGTTATTTTTACCCATTGCAGTTCGTCTTTTCCCTCTAGTTTAATGGCAATGATACCGTTGGAACGGATATTTTCAAAGTCTTCAAAAGGTGTCTTTTTGACAGTACCGTTTTTGGTACACATAAAAACGAATCGTTTTGCAAAAGCGGCAAGTTGTTCCTGTTTTTCAGCTGCTGTTACCCCGTTCGAGCCATAGGTAAGCACCGAAGTAACTGTTTCTTCTGGTCTAAGCGACAAGAGGTTTACAATTGCTTTACCCTTTGACGTACGCGATCCTACCGGGATATCCCATACACGATTTTGGAAAATACGCCCCTGGTTTGTAAAAAAGAGCGTATAGTCGTGCGTCATGGCGGTGGTTATAAAGTAGACATTATCTGTTTCTTTAGTCTCTATACCAGACACTCCTTTTCCACCTCTGTTTTGGACGCGGAATGTTTCACGAGGCACTTGTTTTATATACCCTTCTTTAGTGAGTACAACAATTACCTCTTTGTTTACGATAAGTTCCTCATCGGTTATTTCACCAGGACGTGATTTAACTACTTTTGTCCGTCTATCGTCGCCATACTTTTTAGTAAGTTCGATTAGTTCGTCTTTAATCACTCCCAAGATTTTAAATACGTCTTTTAGCAGTCCTTCTAGATAGTTGATAAGCTTTTTAAGTTCCTTCAGTTCATTCTCAATCTTTGATCGTTCAAGACCGGTAAGGCGACGGAGTTGCATTTCGAGAATTGCCTGCGACTGAATTGCAGAAAGACCAAACTTTTTCATAAGTTTAGCCTTAGCATCCGGCTCATCTTTGGCTTTTTTGATTGTTTCAACTACTTCATCAATATTATCGAGTGCAATAATATATCCCTCAAGAATATGTGCACGAGCTTTAGCCTCTTTCAGTTGATATTCGGTGCGACGTGTGACTACGCTAACTCTGTGCTTAATGTAGTGTTCAAGGATTGAGTGGAGCCCTAATGTTTGTGGTACACCGTCAACAAGCGTAACCATATTAATTGGGAAACTTGTCTGCATCTCGGTGTACTTAAATAGATTGTTTAATACTTTTCGATACTGTGCATCCCGTTTAAGTTCAATTACGATTCGAATTCCGTCACGATCCGATTCATCGCGCAGATCTGAAATACCTACAATTTTTTTATCGATAGTCAAATGTGCTATCTTTTCTACAAGATTAGCCTTATTAACCTGGTATGGGATCTCTTTTACGATAATCGCCATTTTTCCATTACCTAAATCTTCTTCATCAACTTTTGCGCGTATCATTACCTTTCCTTTGCCGGTCGCATACGCTTGTTTAAGATCGTTCCAGCCGTATATGATGCCCTGAGTTGGGAAATCTGGGCCCTTCACATGCTCCATAAGTTCATCAAGAGTAACATTAAATGTAAGCGGTACGCCTGTCGGTTTCATTGGCTTTTCTTCTTTAGAAGAAATGGCTTTTTTTGCCTTATCAATCATTAAACATATTGCGTCTGTGAGTTCACGCAAGTTGTGAGGAGGAATTTTGGTTGCCATACCAACTGCAATACCCTCTGCACCCATAAGAAGAAGATTTGGTAAACGGGCGGGCATAAACATTGGCTCTTTGAGTGTTGCGTCAAAGTTGTCGGTCCACTCAACAGTCTCTTTATCAATGTCCTCGATAAGCTCATCCGCAATTTTTGAAAGTTTTGCCTCGGTGTAACGCATTGCGGCTGGAGGGTCGCCATCAACTGAGCCAAAATTACCCTGACCTTTAATAAGGGGATATCGCATAGAAAAATCTTGTGCCATGCGTGCCATGGAGTCGTATACTGCCGCATCACCATGGGGATGAAACTTACCAAGCACTTCTCCCACAACCTTTGCGCTTTTAGAAAACCGTGCTCCAGACGTAAGTCCCATTTTGTGCATTGCATATAGAATGCGCCTGTGAACAGGTTTAAGGCCGTCGCGTACATCAGGAAGTGCTCGAGACACGATGACAGACATTGCATAATCAAGATATGCTCGCTTCATTTCTGAAACTATTTCAGTTGTATTTCTACCTTGGTTTGCAAGTGCTGTTTGTTCTGTTGGCTTTTTTTCTTCCTGATTGTCTGGCATAGTTTGTCAAAATCAATTCTCACAAATAACATAAATTCACAAATGAATTTTAAATAACAAATTAAAAATCGTATTTGTTATTCAAATTTTGAGTTTCAATTGTGTGATTTATTTATTTGATATTTGTAATTATTTGGTGATTCCTTTTTTAATCGCTTGAAGTGCCTGTTTTTTGCCTAAAAAGTTTCGTGTCTTTACCCACTTCCCTTTCTCAAGTTCTTTATAGTGGTTAAAAAAGTGCTGAATTTTCCTTTTTGTTGTTTCATTAAGATCGTCAATATCGCCTATTTCTGCATAAAAGGGATCTACTTTTTTTGTTGGAACCGCCAATATTTTTGTATCAATTCCCTCTTCATCTTCCATTTCAAGCATACCGATTGGGCGTGCGGGAATAACGGTGCCCGGGTGAACGGGATAGGTTGAGATGACAAGTACATCAACAGGATCACCATCTTCAGCATGCGTGTTTGGAACGAATCCGTAGTTAAACGGGTATACCATCGTGGTAAATGCAAAGCGGTCTACCATAACAAATCCAGAATTTTTGTCCATTTCATACTTTATGGGTGATCCTTGCGGGATTTCAACAAGTACGTTAATTTCTTCTGGTGGGTTTTTTCCGACAGAAAGCTTTGAAAGATTCATGATTTTTATTAATTAATACCAAATTTTACAAATAACATAAATTCACAAATAAATTTAAAATAACAAATTAAAAAATGTATCTGTTATTCAAATTATGAGTTTTAATTGTGTGATTTGTTTATTTGATATTTATAATTTATAACTTATAGATCTAAATTAGCCAACTTTGCATGGGTAACGATAAACTTTTTGCGTGGTGGCACCTCATCACCCATAAGCATTGCAAAAACGTGGTCTGCCTCTTGCGCATCATCTATCGTGACTTGCTTTAAAATTCTATTTTCAGGATTCATGGTCGTTTCCCATAACTGTTCCGGGTTCATTTCTCCAAGACCTTTATAGCGTTGCAGGTTGTAATTTGGGTGATCTTTAATAATTTTTTTTATTACTCCGTCGCGTTCATCATCTGAGTATGCGTATTCAACCCTTTTACCGTACTGAATCTTAAACAAAGGTGGTTGAGCTACATACAGATGACCATTTTGAACTAAGTTTGGCATGTGGCGGAAAAAAAACGTAAGAAGAAGTGTGCGGATATGCTCGCCATCTACGTCTGCATCGGTCATGATAACCACCTTGTGATAGCGAAGCTTTGCGTAGTCAATTGTTTCTCCTATTCCGGTGCCAAGGGCAATGACAAGATCTTTAATCTCTTTAAACGACAACACCTTATCAAGATATGCACGCTCTGTATTAAGAATTTTTCCTCGAAGGGGCAAAATCGCTTGAAATCTGCGGTCTCTTCCTTGTTTTGCAGTACCACCTGCTGAGTTACCCTCTACCATGAAAAGCTCGGATTTCGCAGGATCGCGTTCCTGACAGTCGGCAAGCTTGCCTGGGAGCGCTGAGCCTTCAAGTGCTCCTTTGCGCAATACGGCCTCTTTTGCTGCTTTTGCTGCAAGACGTGCTTTTTGAGCTAGAAGAATTTTGCCAAGTATCTCTTTTGCAACTTTCGGATTTTCTTCAAAATAGGTATCTAAAAATTCTGATACAGCCTGTTGAACTACTGCCTGTACTTCTGAGTTGCCGAGTTTCGTTTTAGTTTGACCCTCAAACTGGAGATTGGTTGACGGCATCTTTACATAGACGATTGCGGTAAGACCTTCTTTAACATCGTCACCGGTAAAAGCGTCTTCCTTATCTTTTTCTGCAAGTTCCTTTTTCGCATAGGTATTGATAGCCTTTGTAAGTGCAATACGGAAGCCTGTAAGGTGTGTGCCACCCTCGTGGGTGTTAATGACGTTCACAAACGAATGAACACTTTCTGCAATCGAGTCGTTGTATTGTATGGCTACCTCAACCTCCTTATCCTCAACGGCTTTATTAATAAGAATGGCGTCATGAAGAACTCGTTTGCCACGGTTAAGATCATTTATGAGCGACAAGATGCCACCGTCAAAGTAATATGATGTACGATCATTTACTTTTTTGTTGTAAATTTGGAACATTACCTTCTTGATAAGGTATGCACGCTCTTTTAGTTGTTTTTTTAGGGTTGAATAATGGATTTCAATGGTTTCAGTAAATATGGTCTTGTCTGGAAGAAAAGATACGGCTGTTCCCCGATCCCAATCAAAACCAAGCACAGAAGTACGAACGCGTTCTACGTCGCCTTGTGGTTTACCCCGTTTATATTCTTGTCTATAGAGCTTTCCCTCGCGGCGAACTTCGACAATAACATGGTCGGATAATGCGTTTACAACCGAAGCACCTACACCATGGAGACCTCCAGATATTTTGTAGGCACCTTGGTTAAACTTGCCTCCCGCATGGAGTTTGGTCATGACCAGCTCAAGCGCTGATACTTTATATTTAGATACTTTTTCAACTGGGATACCGCGCCCGTTATCAAAAACAGTAAGATAACCATTTTCCTCGATGCTAATTTTTACATTTTGGGCAAACCCCGCAAGGGCTTCATCAATCGAGTTGTCGATAATTTCATTTAAACAATGATTGACTCCCAGCTGCGAAGTGGTGCCAATATACATTCCTGGTCGTTTGCGTACTGGCTCAAGTCCCTCAAGAATAACAATGGACTCTGCACCATAATCTGAAGATGATGACATAAGACCAAGATTATAGACAAATTTACGGATAATTGCAACAACCAAAAGCCTCAAGTCAGCCTTAAAAACGTCGTTTTTTCTATTTTAAATGCTATATCTATATCAATTTATAAGTAGATATATATAAATAATAATATAGGCTCATAATTATGAGAAATTACATGATATATTTTGATATAATATGGTTATGTCAAAAGAACTTATTTCAAGAAAATATCGCAAATGGGAAAATCTCGGAATTGAAAAAGACTCATCGGTGTACCAACACAGGTCTTCTGAAATTGCAAAATTTACATTTTTACGGGTTCTTCCTGCATTGCAGATAATTAACACATTTGGCAAGGATTATGTTTTTCGAGGTGAGACTGTTTCTCATCATAACCCATTTTTGTATGGAAATTTTAAGTCACATTGCCAAATAGCCCTAATGGGAATGACGATGATGGCCTTTGGTAACGCAAACTATCCATACGGCTTTAGATTTAACACAGACCATTCTATAGATGTAGTACTGAACCCGGATCTTGGCCACTTCACTTTACCATTTTGGACAAAAAAGCATGCAACTATAACACCTATGAACGGATATTTTCGTGAAGTTGATTCTTTTGTACCGTCACAAATGAGTCTTACTCAAATGCCGCATTTTATAAATCAAATTCATAAGCGTGTTGATACTCGTCAATGGCCGGTAATTCTTTTTGGCAACTTAACATCTCCAGTAGTTTCAGCAGGATATGAGGTGCCATGGGTGCAGCAGATCGTAAATTCCAGGAGCGTGAAAAGAAAAGACAGAATTATGCCGCCCTCACATAAAGGG
>CAZLSE010000022.1:0-4243 GCA_964562055.1 uncultured Gammaproteobacteria bacterium | reverse complement strand
CTCTGTAAATGAATTGATTGTATAAGTGGCTAATTTTAAACGCATATCATCCTGTTTATTATTTGGATTATAAAAAACAGATCTCATGCGTGCGGTCTGAACTGATCGCATCCCGTTGAGACTATCTTCAACAGCAACGCACTCAGCAGGTTTAAGCATAAACATAGACGCAAGTATTGAATATATTTCTGGGTGGGGTTTTGCGTAAGATACCGTCTCCACCAAGATAATGCGATCGAAATAATGGACAAGTGAGTTTCTAACGAGAAAACTGTGAAAAAGTTTCGAAGGAGACACACTCGCTATTCCTAGTATGTAATTGTTATGAGAAAGCGCATCCAATGCATGTTCTAAGTATTCAGATGGATGAGACACTTTTGCATAATAGTACGAAACTGAATCAGTTATCTCCGAAATAAGTATATCTTTTTTTTAGATTTAATTTTTGAATTGCGTTTTTTACGTGTTCAAACCAATACTCGACAACCTCATTACGTCGTAGTCCGATTGTGCGTAGAGATAGGAGACGTGAATGAGGAATATTATATTTTTTTAGTACGTAAGTTATTGCCTGTATCCAAATATGTTTCAACTAATGTAAAACGCTATCCATGTCAAACAGGACTGTCTTTGTCATATACAAATGCTACACAGTAGTAATTGCATTAAAAAACTCATTCGGTTTTATTGTACCAAGTAAATAATAAACAAATGAATTTTTCTGTGATTTGTCAATTAAGAGTCTATAGGGAATATCGGCAATAAAATGTGTTGCGGCGGCAAGTTGAACCTTTAGTTTCCAATGCGGATCGTTGTTAATAAGCAGTGCTACCGTTTTGTCGGTAGATAGATAAGACATAACCATATTCTTTACCTGTGGGACGGGCATTGATTGTTTCACAAAAACAGAAAGTTCAATAACAAATTAACCGGTTTTATCCTCAGCTATTGTATATGAATTTTTTACCACATTACCAAATTCCTGAAAGGTAAACAGTAACTTTCCCATATCGTGATATGAAAACCAAAATCCATAGTGTCCTCGAGGGGCAATAAGGTTAAATCTATTTTTGTTTTTTTCATAAAACATGTCGAGAAACGTAAGATCTCCATGGACATAGAAATGGTTCCTCTCTACCGACAGTAAATCGAGAAATTTCTTGTTTTTATTAATCTTTTTCATTATCGTATGCGTATTGAGAAGTTCTTTACCATTTACTGTAATTGTTTGGGATCGGATCTAAGCTCGGGGTAGACATTACCCTCAACACTCCGACGCATGGCAATTTTTCTGATAACTATTCTCCCGGTATCCTTCATTTTTAGTAGTAATATTTGCGCAGATGATGATCAAAACATCGACATCACAAGTTCTTCATTAGAGTCTACAAAAAAACTGACGTCACGATTATTCTCCATTGTGCGCACAATTTTTTCTTGTACATGATAAATAGTCTTTCAAAGTATCTCTTCAAATGAAATAAAAGGTTTTTGATAGAACGACGCGGTAAAGGGAGTTGTCTTTTTATCAACTAATGGAGTAAACTCCTTTTTTTCATCTTCCCGTATAACGACCCGACCATAACCGGTAGGAGTGTAAAAGTTAATACGCTTGGCTAATTCTTTTAACGTCACATACTTTTGTGAATCAAAATTACTCACAATTTGAGTGAGAAGTAGATTATGAATAAAATGGAATACGATTCGACCAATATCTGCCACATACAGGTACTTCCTGTCATTATTATTCGATTCTACCGCCTATAAGCGGTTGTAAATAATCTTCGGAATTATTCGTTTGAATGAATATCCCGAGCCGAAAATATTTGTTAACCTACCACTTACCGTATTGTTTGAAAAAGAATTCATCAGTCTTTCACCTACATATTTTGAGATAGCGCAAATATGAGGTTGGTTGAGATTGAATAGTGATGAAAGGGATGAGGTAATCAAAGGATTTACTTTTCAAAAGTAGCGTTTCTTACTTCATGCAGGATGAGTTCAAATTTATTAATTATTGATTCAACGGGTAAGAACAGTTCTTTGAGTAATTCGTATACGGAATTGGTAGAAAAACAAACGTTGGGTTTGTTGTGGGAATTTTGTGCAAGTTGCCCAGGAAACAACGCATTCACCGTCTATGTATCGATAACGCTTTCCGGGTCTGGTTTTATTTTATTTTTTAACACACCCGAACAATGAACGATGCGGTCAGCTTGTGAGGTAATTGATTGAATTTCTTTTTTGTTCCACAGATCAACTTGGACAACGATAACAGGGGTTTTATGAAAAATTTTTTGTGCTTTTTCACCAGACATGTCACCTTTACGTGTTATAGCCGTTACCGTATGTTTATGGCGAGCCAGATACCCTGCAAGCTGTGAGCCAATATCACCCGTCGCACCAAAGACTACGATTTTCTTACGAGGACGTTCCATACCGTAATATAGCGCAATAACATTCAAAAAACCTCCCCCGTAGGGGAGGTTTTAGTGTCTAGTTTGAGATGAAATGTTATTTCATTTCTACTTTACCGCCTGCAGCTTCGATCTTTTTCTTTGCGTCTTCTGCTACGTCTTTTTTTGCGTCTTTAACGAGTTCGTACGGTAAAGTGTCGACTGCTTTTTTAGCATCCATGAGTCCAAGTGTTGGATTAACCTCACGTACTGCTTTAATTACTGAAAGTTTATTTGCTCCTGCATCGGTCAGCACAACGGTGAATGATGTTTTTTCTTCTGCCGTTGCCGCTGCTCCTGCTGCTGGTGCTGCTGCAACTGCTGCTACTGCTGTTACGCCGAATTTGTCTTCGAGGTATTTTGCAAGTTCTGCCATTTCAAGAACTGTAAGTCCTTCAATTTCGGTTGCAAGTTTCTGCATCTTTTCTGATAGTTCAGCCATTGTGTATCACCTCCTTTAGATAATGGGAATTATTAACCTTGTTTCGCTTTTGCCTGTAATACCATTGCAAATTTTTGTGCTGGGAATTTCATTGCGCGTACAAATCGTGATGTTGGGGTCTTCATGCTACCAATAAACTTTGCAATAAGTTCATTTCTGCTTGGGAGTTTGGATATTTTTTCCATTGTGCTTGCATCGTATCCTTTGTTGTCAAGAAACCCAAGTTTAAAAGTGATGCTTTTATCGTTTTTAGCTACACCTGCGAATGCATTCATACCATTTGACCAATCTTTTCCAAGAGCTACAACGGCTGTGTTATCACGAAGTTCTTTTACCTGTTTTTGAATGGTTTTAAGTTCTGAGAATTCTTTTTGGGAAGCAAGTTTGTTAACTGCTTTTGCAAGTATGGTATTTTTTACTACTTTAATCTTTGCATTTGCTTTTCGAAGTTCTTTTCGAAGTCTCTCAAGTGCAATATGAGTTGTTTTTTCAAACTTTACGAAAGCAAAATTGCCTGCTGTTGATAAATATGAGGCTACATCTTCACGTTGATTACGTTTTTTTTGGTTTTTCATGGATATCACTTTTCCGGACGTATCCGAAATCTCTTAGGAAATAATAATAATTTTATAATCTTGCGATTAACCTAAGATCATGGTGAATGTAGATAAGTATATCATATATACCTATCAATGCAATCCCCATCCTATTACGATTCGCTCAAGAGTTCACGTAATGACTTGGTTTTTCGTTCGCCTTTTTCGTCTGCTTGTTTCTTGCTTGCAGAGATTTTTTTCTTCAACTCGGCAGCGAGCTGTTGTTTCTTTTGGAACTTTTCTACTTTACCCTTGGTGTCTACAAATCTATGTTCACCGGTAAAGAAAGGATGACATTTACTACATACTTCAACCTGAATAAGATCGCGTGTTGAACCAACGGTATACGTGTGTCCGCATGCGCATATAACTTTGGCGTCGAGTTTGTATTGAGGGTGAATAGATGCTTTCATAAGTATGAGGCTAAATCTGCCAATGAAAGATAATTATAGCATACACAAATAAAATTACAAATCACAAATGACAAACTGCACAAATAAAGCTCAAAGTTCAAATTTCAAAATTATGTTGACTTTTGTTATGTAATTGTTAATTGTGGATTTGTGTGATTTGAGGATTTGTTATTTTCCAGCTGTGTGCTTATAGCCCATAAGCTCTGGGATACGTGTTGCAAAAAATATAGTGGCAAAGACTGTCGCAATCCCACCTACTACTACTGCATAGGGAGTGCCAATAAGCGAAGCTAAAAATCCCGATTTAACCTCACCCAGTTGTGGGCCGCCTAAATA
>CAZLSE010000021.1:826-25649 GCA_964562055.1 uncultured Gammaproteobacteria bacterium | reverse complement strand
TCCTAATGATTTTTATATTGAAACATGATAGTTTGCATGCGGCAAACGGTGGTTAAAGGTAGTTGTGTGTAGTCAGAGAGTTGGAAACGACCTTTTATTGATTTGCGCCAAAATAAGGATTGGGGGATTGGTACCGGACCAAATATTCGGGAGGTAGATGAAGTAAATAAAACTACTCTTATTACGCGAAATCCACGGAGGCAGATATACTTTTACTCCTTGGCACACACAGCGAAGAAGGTGTAAAAATTCTTTGAAAAGTAATCCCTCAAGTTGCAACAGTTGTCCCAACTCCATTATTTGCAGAACACTTACAAACTTACTTGTTTCAAAAAGGAGTTATTGATCCACAAATTACCCGCGTGGCCTCGTTCGATAAGGGCAGTCTTCAACAATGCACGATGTTTCACAACAGCTCAATCTTCATCCTGAAAATCAAATTGCTTCTTTTGATAAAAATAGAAAAGGATACAACATGTTGGGAAAACTTATGCTACAGTGAGGTAATATTGCAGATATTGAGGGGAACGATATGATTAACTACGACGATATTGTTGATACATTTGGTTCACTCCAAGTAACATGCACCCTCCTTAAAGAAAAGTTTAAGTGTAAGTCTATTACGGTGATTCTCACTCATGAAATACTTTCCCATCCCGCACGGAGTAAAGTAGTGCATTTAAATCGAAAGAGGTATGATTACAAATTCACTTCCGAAACCAAAGTATGCTTTCGAAAAAATAAAAGATAAAATCATTACAGTTATTAATGTAGAAAAATGCTCGGGAAAAATGGCAAAAAGTTAGCAGGTAATCTCCGGAAGAGCTTTTGGCAGATTCTGAACTACAGCCCGATATGTTCGATCTCATGCCTAAAGGACTTCTATAGGAAGACTTCAAAGCAGATATTGCTTTCTCCAACCGAATTCATCTTCCGATTGCAGATCCAGCAGAACCCCACAAAGCTTCCGGCGACTAAACAAATTAAATTCACGCTTCAAATCCAAATTCAGTCAAACAACACTATGTTCCAAACCTGAGAATAGTTTGAGTAGATGTACTATTTGTTTTTACTGATTGGAATTTTGGAATTGATTTGTGAATTTGACATTTCTGATTTGTCGTTTCCCCTTCAGGTTCCTTCTTTCCAGCTGCTGAGGTATTCCTTTTGCTCGGCGGTGAGGCGGTCTATCGCCACTCCTTCTGCCTTCAACTTGAGTTCTGCAATACGCATGTCGAGTGCTTCGGGTAGGTGATATACCTTTGGGTTCAGTTTGCCTCGGTTCTGCCACATATACTCGGCCGATAGCACTTGTCCGGCAAAGCTCATATCCATGACAGCTGCAGGGTGCCCTTCAGCTGCTCCTAAGTTGACCAGCCGCCCCTCCGCCAATAGATAGATTTTTTTTGTTTTAGTTTCTACTTTTGACTTTCGACTTTCGACTACTAATTCATATTCTTCAACAAATGGTCGGACTACGCGAACCTTTTTTGCCAATTTCTTCATAGCCTCTTTATTTATTTCAACATCAAAGTGTCCGGAATTGGCAAGAATCACGCCGTCTTTTGCTTTTCTCAAATGGACTTCATCAATTACATGTTTATTGCCCGTCACGGTTACAATAACGTCGGCAATTGCAACTGCCTTAAGAAGCGGCATAACTTGGTACCCGTCCATTGTAGCCTCAAGTGCTTTAACTGCATCCACCTCACACACCACCACATGTGCTCCCATGCCATGTGCACGGCTTGCAAGCCCTCGTCCACACCATCCGTATCCCACTACCACAAATACCTTTCCGGCAAGAAGAATATTGGTTGCGCGAACAATACCATCTACTGTAGACTGCCCGGTGCCATAGCGGTTATCAAACATATGTTTTGTCATGTTGTCGTTTACGGCAAGTACCGGGATTTTGAGTGCCTTATCTTTTTCCATTGCACGAAGGCGGATAACCCCTGTTGTTGTTTCCTCTGTTGAGCCCACAACGCTATCAATCTGTGCTACGCGTTTGCTGTGCAAAAGTCCTACCAAGTCTGCGCCGTCGTCCATGGTAAGGTTTGGTTTTGCATCAAGTACTGCATTAAGGTGTTTGTAATAGGTTTTATTATCTTCACCTTTTATGGCAAAAGTAGGGATGCCATATTCTTTTACAAGTGATGCTGCAACTGCGTCGTTTGTTGAAAGGGGATTGCTTGCAGTTAAAAGTACATTGGCTCCACCGGCTTTGAGTGTTCGCATAAGGTTTGCTGTTTCGCTGGTTACATGCAAACATGCAGCGAGCGTAACCCCTTTGAGCGGTTTTTCTTTTGCAAACCGTTCGCGGATAAGCCGCAGAACCGGCATATGGCGGTCTGCCCATTCAATTAACTGTGTACCAAGCCCTGCCAGTTTAAGATCCTTTACGTCTGAGTTCATATTTTTTAATAATAGATAAACTAATAAGAAATATTAATAATAAAACCAATAAGAAAACCAATAATAATACCAATAAGTAAACTAATAAAAAAACAAATATAAAAATTAATAACAAGACATAATGGTTGCTATTTCTGTTCCGATATTTGTGTGTTTATTTGTATTCTTATTTGAATTTACAATTCAGTTTACTTATTCGCCTTTTAATTTCTTCCTTTGTTGCCGTATACGTAACCGTCCCCACCTGTTCCACCGCCATACTCCCCATAACATTGCCCAGTTTTAAACACTCCTCAACCGGTAGGCCCTGTGCAAGCCCCGCCACAAACCCACCTCGCCACGCATCGCCCGCCCCCGTTGGGTCCACGACTTTTTTTACCTTAAAAGGAGAGACCAAAAGAGATTTCTCGACTGCGCTTTGCTTCTCTTGTAATGACTGAAAAAGAGTGTCATCCCGGACCAATTGATTGTTATCCCGAACTCGTTTCGGGATCCCCTTGAGATCCTGAACTGAATTCAGGCTGACAGGCGATACCTGCGCTATCGCATACGCAATATTTGTTGCGATCTCTCCCACATGTTTATTTTATCGGGCAACAGCAAACGACACATTTATCTGATGTAGTTTTTCAGGGTGGAAGTAGTCTTTAAAATGCCCAGGGAAGTCCATGATTTCGTCATAACCCATAGACCCACTTATAAAGATATTTCGGATTATACCCATAAGTTAGATTTTGTAACCTGCAGTTCTCGGCCCGCCGTAGTTTTAAGAGTAATGAAGAATGAAGAGGGCTCGTAACTAATTGATCCTGAAATATATATGTTCATAGAAGACACACCATTGTACCATACACAATTTTTAATCGTATAATTTTTTTATTTTTAAATGAAAACAAAATAGCTTCTTTAGTGAAGAACATCAAACAGTATTCTCTATGGATAGTCAACCAGTATGAAAAAAATAACCTTATAGTATAATACATATTCAATATATATAAATATGACCGAGCTTATAGTTCCAAAGCTAAAACCTCTAAATTTGGAAAGGCGTCGCCTTCCTAATCAATTTTCAACCGTTGCTGGTAGAATCGAAATAGGTCAAATACCAGTCAACAGGGAAAGAGCTCAGACGTCAAACGTTATTTCACAATTTATCCAGGGTATAGTGTGATATTCTCGACTTGAACTAGATTCTGGAGAAATCATTGTGCCGACTTCATATGGTAACGGAGCTGAAAAAACGTCCCTTGTCCCAGATGTTGCCCGACACATCCATGAAACCGCTGTTGACCTACTCCTATTTGACCATGACGCCCCTATTTTGGGAGTTGTATCCGACTATTTACGATATGCTCAACTTACTAATGATGAGCCATATACATCACAAACTCCGCTTACTTGGGGCAACGTGATAGCATCGTTCTTAAAGGATGTTCAACTATTCGACAAGAATTCCCAACCTATTAAGGGAGATCGAGTAAAGAGTGTTACTCAAAAATTATTTGGGACGGACAAGTTAGATCAGGTTGTCTTAACAAACCCACCATTGTCATTTATTAATGCTCTTTCTGGTTTTCTTGGGCAATACTTCGCTATTGATCTTGAAAAGGGAACAGCAACTATTCTTGACCAAACAATGCTCAATGTGCCTCTTGGGTCGGCACAGAGGGCAGTTACACCATACGCATTTGGAAACTGTATGGAGGGCTGTAGATTTTGTTATGTCGATCGTACACTAAGCCCCTTAATATATCCTCACAACTGGACAAGGGACTTAGAAGAAATTCAACAAGTACTTACCATGTATGATCCTGATAAAAAAACAGGACCTCCTCAGGCGCGTATGGCAATGATGGATCGGGAGCCAACTGAACATCCAGAGTTTGTAGGTATCCCCGAGGCTATTGCTAAGCGTGATCCACTCAATCAAATTCCTATCGTCACTCATGGAGGAAATCTGACCCCTGAGTTGCTTGATCAAATCGCAAATAATCCAAAATTAAAAGATATTGTTCTTTTCCAAGTCTCGTTAAATAGTTCGGATGTTCAAAACAGAAGACAGGTTATGGCCGGAAAAGGAAGCCGTCCCGACCATCATGAAGTTGCCATCCAATCACTTGAAGAGATGGCAAAAAGAGGAATCGCTTTTGATGTATCAATTGTAGCCGCTACAAATTGGGTACCAATGGAAGATATAATACGCACACAATCGAATTTGCAGATAAACATTACCCACATACGTTTATCCGTGTTGCGCTACCAATGGCAACAAAAGACCATCCGGCTGACATGCTTCTCTCTCCACAAGAACTTGCACTAGTTGATGATCAAGTTGTTTCAATGAGAGACAGAATAGAAACCCCCATAATTACTACCGTTGGATTACTTAACCGTAAGGGTTTACATAGTCAAATTGAGGGCGTAATGGGTGGATCCCCTGCACAACAGGCAGGTATAAAGCATGAAGCTGAAATAATGATGATAAACGGAGTTGAACCGCGCTCTCGTACCGAGTCGTCGGCCATATTGTTTAGCCTTTGGAATTCAGCTCAAAAGGGAACATCTATTCCATGCGATGTTACCTATAAAGACACATCTGGAGAAATTCATACAGTTGATCTATCACAATTTCCCAACGTTACTCCTCGATTTATTGGCGAAAAACCAGTAGGTGTATATGGCATGCTTCTTCACGATGACGTCGATTATGATATTTTTCGCTTAATGCATTCTCTGCAACAAAGACATGGCTTTCATAATCCCGCTATGGTAACAAGCGGAGTAATGAGACCTTTTTTTGAAGAAGCAATAACAAAACTTCATTCTGATGAGCGTGTTGACGGCTTAACAATTCGTACCGCTCCAAACGATTATTTTGGTGGCAATGTCGTTATTGCAGGTCTATCAACCTTTGCAGATATTGCCAAAATGATGGACAAAACCAACGATCAGGGATCACCTCCCGATGCACTTTTTATATCTGCATCAATGATATCCCGTGGTGGATATGATCTGCAGGGATATCATTATCGAGATCTTGAAGTATATCTTGGAATACCCGTAATCCCATTAAAATCAAAAACCGGCTCAATATGACAAAAAAATAGTTGAACAAGGTGGTACTCGTAAAGAAAAAAGAACTTTACCCGAAACTACCACAAGAATAATCAGGCGTGAAAGCGGAATAGATGGTTTTGGTGCAATTGGCATAAACGGAAAAGGGGATCTTATCTTTAAACAAAAGCCTGAAGACTTTGAACACACAGACGAAACAACACGTTATATAGATAATCCACCAGTAGATGGTGCACTCTCTGCACCTATCAAACTTTTTTTTGACCCTTCAAAACTATGTCCACTTGGTTGTCCATTTTGTCTTGCCGGAGTAAGCAACCTAAGAAAAGACAAAGCACCAATACCAAGTTTAAGCGAAAAACAAGTTAAAAGTATTACAAAGCAAATTATTGAGGCGGGTGTACTCCAAGTAAAAATAGGTGGAGGTGAACCTTTCGTGTATCCACACTTTTGGAGTATGGTTGAAGAGTTGGGTCAAGCAGGAATTGCGCTTTCAACCAGTACCTCAGGTTTCAATCTTGTCAACGAAAAGCAGGTTACTGATGAGCAAATTGAGCTCTTAAAAAGAAATAGAATGAAGATCTCCATCAGCATTGATGGCGATCCTGAATTCCACGATGTCCTGTCGATAAAAAAATATTTGTCCCGGTACCCATACATACTAATGGTAAAGAAACTATCCGATTTGCTCATCTTACCACCGGATCAGTCCTGCACTATAAACCGTCACCAACCGCTCAAGATCTCATTATTTTTAGTGCAGAAAAAACAAATATGGGAACACTCCGCGTTGGTACGCCGGGAGGAAAGGTTGACGGTGTAAATGATGGGATAAAACCTGAGACATTTTCCGAAGCATTTATTCGAGAAGTATTTGAGGAAAATGGCATTCCTAAAAGCGATCTATCCTTTGCAGAACACGATCAGCACGAACAACCGCCAACACATGTACTGCATACGTATAATGTTCAAGATCGGGTTAGCGTTGGAGTAATCCCAAACATCCAAGAAGCATTTGGCACACACACCAAAGGCACTTATTGTAGATAATAGAGCACAGAACGGACCAGTTGGTAACGCCTCCTGTTGCTAAGGAAGATAATACTGTTGTTTTTGGAATACCAGTAGATCTCCTTCAAGATATAAAAAAAGGTATCATCCCTTTTTCTGAATTACAACAATATGTGCTATCTTCAAATGATGACGTACCTGCTACCGCAGAGTGTATATTTGTGGGAACTGGCCTAGCAGTGGTATTAGGAATTATTAAACCCTCATAATGGAAAGACGTCTCTACAAGCCAACTCCAGTGCTCGTGGTTAATGCTCATCCTGATGATGAAAGTTTTGGATTTGGAGGAACTATTGCTAAATTTACACAAATAAAAAGACCATTAGTTGTGGCGTCCCTTACAAGTGGAGAAAAAGGACAAACTGCCATTGATCTTTACACTCATACACTTGACGTTGTTAGAAGACATGAGTTTGCAGAAGCAGCTACTCTCCTTGGTCTTACCCCCGATCAACAGTGGATTGGAACATTGCCCGACGGAGGTCTATCTCTTATCCCAACTCAAGTTAAAATGTCAATTGAGGATCTTGTTAGACGGATACAACCTGGTCTCATCATGACAATGCATCCAGCGTCAACTTCACATCCCGATCATATAGCAGTTGCACACGCAGTTCTTGAACTAAAAAAAACAAAAACATTAAGATCATCTGCGATAATGCTGCAGTATCTTCCTCATAAAATGGAACCCTCTCCCGATGACTATCATATTGTAGTTCCTACTCATGAGGATCTTATGACAAAAAAGATAAATGCGATAATGGCTCATGCTACACAAAGAGCTGACGCAGAAAAGATAGTCCCAAAACTACTTCCAGAGGAGCACTTCATTTATATTCCCTAGATTCATACAAAATAAAGCTATATGAAATCGATATCCTGAAATAAATCCATGATGACGAAGAGTGTGAACTTCATATTACTCTCGCATTCACAGTTTGAGGTATAGAGTAAAGAATCAAGAGTCTCAAGTGTAAAGTCAACAGTTCAGCCTGTCTCTCGGAGTATTCCGATTTGGATACGAAGTGGGGCTTTCAGAGCTTCCTTACCTGTTCCTTAATGTAATTGCATATATCACATCGAAAATATGTATACATCGGGTCTGCTTCTTTTGGAACACAAGTTAAGCAAAGTGAATTAAATACACATTCGCTTCCGCCTCCCGACGACTCGCATGTTTGCCGAGTTGTGAATGTATTACATTTTTTTAGTTTTTCTTTGTCCATAGGTGAGGGCAGGGGTGAAGGAGTAGGTGGCATTGGGGGAACATTTTTCCCCATAGTTTCTTGTATCCAAGACTCATAGTGGAGCACTTTCATATGTGATAGAGTGGAGCTCACTATTCCAGCTACTATCACGTTCCCATCTTTATATCCATATATCGGGCCACCTGAATCTCCATAACAAGGGCCAAGAAATGGAAACCGCTCTTCAGTAGTAAATTCATCTTCTGTATTACCAGAACTGTTAGCAACTACATTTGTTGTTACTTTTTGTAATATCTCTGTGTACTCAGCATCCATTCGTGGGTCATATGGCGTAGGGGAAATATAAGGTTTATAGCTATTGGCCTTTCGTGTAAGAAGTGTGCAGTTAAGCCCTTTATCAGAATAGTTAATGTCTGATTTCCCCCATGGCATACATAACTTGCAACCTATAAGATATCCACACCCAGCGGACCTTCCATACGAGTCACATTCGTTCATTGTTATATACTGAGGACATATTTTCCATTGTTGTTCCGTCGTTGTAGTTGGTGTTGGTCGAATACGGTTACATCCCCAACCTACCATTGTTTTCTCTGCGCCTATCTCATATTGATCTTCATCTTTTTTTACTTTAGGGAGGAGGGGAAATGTGCCAATTGCAAGTGGTCGTTCGAGTTGTAATAGTGCGAGGTCGTTGTTATTTGTTGTAGTGTTGTAAAGTGGATGCATAAATACTGCGCGTACTGGCACATAGGTACTGCATTTATCTTTGCGATTAACTATATTTATCGAAACACCAATGCTGATTCTCCCATACTCCTTTACACAGTGGGCTGCAGTTAGTACCCATCGAGGTGCAATGGCAACCCCAGTGCAGGACAGGTTATCTGCCACATGCCACGTTACATATGCGGTGTGCGGAAACTCACCATACCTCACATCGGTGCCACCGAGTATGCTGTTTGGTGCTGCTTTGCTATTTAATTTTTTTTGCGTGTTGGTTTGAGAGGAGAGAAAAAAAACGGCAAATAGAAGGAGTGTAAGGAGTAATGCCACATACCCAAACCGTTTTGATATACACACACTCTGTTTTATATTCATTGCCTAGTGTAAGGATAGCATATTTCACCGTGCCATCATTTCTTCGTAGATAGCTATCGCTTGGTTAATATCACCATAATATATCTGCTTACCCTTCTCCAAAACCAGCCCAATGTTGCAATATTTTTCCAGCACCTGAGGACTATGACTGACCATAATCATCGTAGAATCACTTTTCTTAAATTCTTCCATTCTTTTTAGACATTTTTTTTGAAAATTTATATCTCCTACTGCTAAAATTTCATCAACTAATAGTATATCTGGAGTTTCGGCAACAGCTACGGCAAATGCAAGGCGCATATACATCCCCGAAGAGTAAAACTTGATCGGTTGATCCATAAAATTACCAAGCTCTGAGAATTCAACAATTTCGTTATACAACTTATCCATTTCTCTTTTTTTGATTCCAAGAATTGATCCGTTTAAATATACATTTTCCTTACCAGTTAAATCTGGATGAAATCCAGCACCGAGCTCAATAAGTGGTGCAATTCTCCCGTTTACTATTACTTTCCCATCCGATGGCTTTGTAACTCCCGCAATAATTTTTAAAAGGGTGGACTTGCCAGATCCGTTTTTTCCAAATATACCAAGGGAATCACCTTTATTAATTGAAATATTTATATGTTGCAATGCTTCAAATTTCATAACTAAGTCCTTTTGACCAATAAGTGCGGGCAAGAACTCTTTGAAAGTTCTATGTTTTTGAAGTGAGTAATATTTACTAACGTTTTCGATTTTAATTACTTGATCGCTGAGTCTAAACATAATCTGCAAACTGACCTTCTAATTTTTTGAATATATAAAAACTAGCGATGAATAATGTAATGGAGATTACTAAAGCTAAGCCTAGACTACTATAGTTTATATCACCTTTTGAAAGTAGTATTTCTCTATAAGCATTAATAAAGACTGACATTGGATTTAATGCAAGGATAGGTCTGTAATTCTGCGGAACAATTTCTGCCGGATACATTATAGGTGTCGCATACATCCAAAGTGTAATTATTAAATTGAGCAGATATTGTATATCTCTATAAAATAAGTTGAGTGCCGCGAATAATAGCGAAAGTCCAGCCATGAATATAATTTGAATGATTAGTATTGGTATTATTAGTAGGACATTAATCTTCACTTGTATTTGAAAGACAAAGAAAAAACCAATAAGAATTACTAAGGAATAAATGAAGTCAATAAGCTTTGCAATTACTGTTGAATAAATAAGAATTTCTCTAGGAAAATATATTTTGGTAATCAGGGTACTATTTGTGATTAATGAACTAGTAGAGCTTGATAAGCTCTGTACAAACAGATTCCATGGAAGGAGTGCAACGGATAAAAAAACTATATAGGGCACACCATATGAATTGACTCTTAATACAACCGAAAAGACAAAACTTAGAACAATCATCTGTAAAAGTGGGTTTAGAATAACCCACGCATACCCAAGCACAGACTGTTTATACCTTTGAGTTATTTCTCTATTAGCAAGATTCCATAATAGTTCTCTGTAGAACCAAAATAACCCCATATTTTTCTTAATTTTCCCCCACATTGTTATTTGTTATTAAAAAGTATTTAAATGCATCTATGTATTCGTTGGCAACCCTACCCCAAGATCTTCTCCTTAATTTATTATATATCTTATTTTGTATACTAAACAATAATTTTCGGTTTTTTATTCCTTCACTAATTTTTTCTGCTATATCGTGCACATTGTACGGGTCAAAAAGAAATTCACCAAAATTCTTTTCATCCAGAATTTCCGTAACTTGGGGTATCTTACTCATAACTGATGGCACACCATAGAACATACCTTCAGAGAAGGTAAACGGAAATCCCCCCTCATATAAGGTCGGATTCACAATTAATAATGCGTTCTTGTAAAGAAAAGATAATTGATCCTGTGGTATATGTTGAAAACTAAATACATCATTAGTAAGTCCGACCTTTTTAATAAATAAATGTAAATCTTCACTATATCCGGTTAAAAAAAGTTTAAGCTCAGTTTTTTTCTTTACTTTTAATATGTAAAAAGCAAGTATTAAGGATTTTATATTTTTATTTGGCCTATCTTGGGAAGAGTAAAATATATATTTAGTATCGTTATTTATAATTTTTAAAAAAGCATCTCTCATATCAATATTTAATATATAAGTGGCAAGATGTGTAAAAGTTTGGTGATTTTTATCATCATCTAACTTAGACATCTCTATAGTTGCATGTGGAATAACCTTTATACTATCTTTTTTCTTTCCAAATTCATCCACCAATAAACTATTTTTTATATAGCTGCAGAATGTAATAAAGTTTGAACTTCGATCAATTGTTTTACTACAATTAAGTGAGCTATCGATTAAACCTTCATTTGAAAACTGAATAGGAAACTTTGTTGTTACCAAATCAGGCACTGTAATCACTTTTAGACTATTAATGTTATTAAATTCCGGCCAATACATCATGGGGGAAAACCATATATCCTGTTTGCTTTTACTAATTTTTTGATTGATATTTATCAAATTAATCAAACGATATGTATAGTCATTTCTGACCCTATTTGTAAGATCTAAACGAGTATGAAACTGATCCTTGATATAAATAAGAAAGCTATAAATACCTAGCTTAATTGATATTTTTTTATAAAATTTTTTTGAAAGAAATATTTTTTTAACAAATATCATCATCAGAATAAATATAATAACTGGCGATAGTAGTAATGACAACAAACCGAACAAAACTACTAAAAAAAGAAGGAATATAAAAAATATTATTGGACTATTAATTTTTAGCAAAAAGTTGATAAGTTCAACAGCATACTCTTTAAAGATATTCTTTCGATGTTTCTTTTTATTGTCATTTTCCCGATTCACGAGGTAATCAAAATATATTTCCCAAATTGTTCTAGATTTATTAATGCTTAAGAATTTAATCTTTTTAACATCCACTTGGTAATGCTCAAATAAACTATGTAGCATATGTGTACACCAATATGGATGTGCTATTGTAACCTCAACATTAGAATCTAAAAAACCTTTAATTAAAAATGCGAGATATCTACCTAGCCCTTGATCATAAAATCTATAGTTTTTAAATTCTCTTCCAAAACCTAGGTAAATTCCAATTTTCATAGATAGTTTATATCCTTTCCAGTTAATAATTCTCTGTGAAACAAGTTAACGATATGCAAGGCAATAACCCCCTCAATTCTTTTACCAGTGCATATATCTTTAAGTTTAAGGATATTTGTATGACTTCCAAGATTTATTATTGAGTAAGGGATTAATGAAAATATTTGTTTAGATATGTCCGAATCGATATATACATAATCGCAATCTGATATATGACTAATATTATCATCAAAAATATATTGAGTATTATGAAGAAGCCAATCATCGTATTCTAAAATTTTAAGTGTATTTTTAATTTCTGTTTCTGATAATCTTTTCAATGAATATAATCTATATAAAATATCTATATTTAAGGCAGATTGTGTTCCAAAGAATGCCTGTGTTGAATTTGAGTCACTTAATATAACCAACTCAATCTTGTTAATAGGATTATTATAGTCAAATAATTTTGATAAATAATTTACAAAGGAAGAGATAAACTTAATTTTTTGTTTTATATTTTTATTAGTGATAACTAATGCAATTTTCTTTAAAATTTTATAATTTTTAGTTCGGTTATTAATAGCATTAACTAGAAGTGAATCAAGACAATATCTAGTCTTTGTATTATTTTTATTCTCAAAGTTAGTCATTTCTGATTTTCTATTTAATATTGGTGACTCTCTTGTAATTTTTTTATTCGAAAGCATTATATATATAAAATTCCTTCCTCTTTTTTTTATATTTTCAAACGCCCAGTGTCCAATATTGCTCAAAATTTGATTTGTATCACTTTGAATATCTTTGTCTCCATTATTAACTAATACCAATAAACCACAATAAGCGAGTAAGAGAAAATTTAATACATAATTTTTTTTGTCGGTTATGACTGCGTCATATTCATTAATATTCATTATTTTTTGAATATCGAGATTGGTAAAGTAATCTTCATTAAGTTGAAGATCGTCAACTTTTACCGTATCTACAGAAAAAGTAGTTTTAGATAAAACTGAAGAATAGAAAACGCAAGATACTTTATTGGAAATAATTAAAATTTTTTTTTTCATTTATTAATTATTACCTTGAGAGAACGAGTAACATGAAGAATGTCATTAATACTTAATCTTCCGTGTGTGGGGAGATTTATGCCACGTCTCGCTAACTTTTCAGCAACAGGATATTTATGCTTTCCTTCATAATACGGAGGCATTATATGTACAGGGTAAAAAATTGGACGGGTTTCTATTCCTTTTTTTTCTAACTCCCTCATTACTTTGTCTCTAGAAAGTTTAACCGTATTCTTTAGTATTATCGAATACATCCAAAAACCGTTTTTCGCATATGCCTTGGAAATTGGGAGTTGAATCTTATCCTCTTCACTCCGTAATTCTTTGTCATATAGTGTCGCAATTTCTTTTCGCTTTTTTATGTGCCATTTGATATTTTCTAGCTGTGCAAGACCTATTGCTGCTTGGATATTCGTCATTCTATAGTTGTAACCTATAATTGGATGCCAATATCTTTTTTTTGGATCCATTCCTTGGCCTTTAAGTATTCTTATCCTATCTGCAATCATTGAATTATTAGTCACGAGCATCCCCCCCTCGCCAGTAGTAATATTTTTATTTCCAAAAAAACTAAAGGTCCCAATGGTACCGAGTGGTCCCACGTGTTTTCCTTTATAATATGCACCTACACCTTCAGCAGCATCTTCTACCACAAATATGTCATACTTTCGAGCAAGTTTTAAAATTGGTGCCATGTCAACCGAATGACCATATAAATGAACAGGCATTATGACTTTAGTTTTCTTTGTAATCTTTGACTCAATAAGTCGAACATCCATGTTCATAGTGATATCCTCACTATCAATAAATACTGGTTTTGCTCCACAATATTTAGCTGAGTTTGCTGTCGCAATATAACTTAAGGTTGGCATTATTACTTCATCGCCTTGCTGAATATTTAAAGCAAGAAGTGCAACATGAAGTGCGACGGTTCCATTTACAACAGCAATCGCGTGTTTTGCACCTACAAATTTCGCAAATTTTTTTTCAAATTCATCAATATATTTTCCCTTTGATGATATCCAAGTAGTATCTATACAATCATTTACGTATTTTTTTTCATTTCCATTTAAAACTGGGCTTGCAACTGGTATTTTCATAAATAAGTTTAATTTGTTTTTATAACTCTAGCTGGAACTCCATATGCGCTTATATTATTTGGAATATTTTTGACAATTACTGATCCTGCCCCAAGCATACTCCAGCTACCTATTTTAATATTAGGAATCACTTTAGTGCCAACACCCAAAAATGTTCCACTTCCAACATGCACGTTCCCAGCCAAGTGACAACCCGGTGCTATATGAACACTCTCCCCAATTACGTTGTCGTGATCGACGGTTGCACCTGTATTTATAATCACATTATTACTAATAACTGTGTCAATATTTATAATTGCACCAGGCATTATTGCTATACCGAACCCCAGTTTAACAGTAGATGATATATAAGAGAATGGACTAATAGCATTGATTAAACTGTATCCAACTTTTATTGCATATTTACTCACATTATTCCTGATGCGGTTGTCCCCGATTGCCACAAAAGCGTTTAAAATTCCACGTCTATGAAGTGGTTCAAGCACTTCGTCACCACCTAATATTGGAATATTTAAAATTGGTTTACTTTTGTCAGAGGATGTCGTACCTACAATTTCATACTTTTTCATAGAACGCACTATGTCGATAATTACCTTAGCGTGTCCTCCAGATCCAATAATGACTATCTTATTGTTCATAGATTCATTTAGATTGTATTATAGCACTACAACATTATTAAAATGTAATAGCTATCTTTCTTAATTTGAAATAGTTTTTGCAACATTCTCCCAGTTAAATACATATTTTAACTTGTCAGAAAAAGTATATTTTCTTTTGAACCTAATTTCATTTATTACTTTAGTGAAGAGGTCATTTTCGCTCTTATATATATAGTGTTGATTTTGTGCACCTAAAATACTACAGGTTGCAGAATTAATTTTGTTTACAAAAACAGGTATATTATAGCTCCATGCTTCAATAACCACCAAACCAAATGACTCAGATAGTGATGGAAAAATAACTATATCTGAATTCCTAAGAATCTGATCTTTTCTTTCATCAGTTGGATTAATCAATATTTTTGTATTATTAAGTTGAAAAACACTCTCTAATCTTTTATTTGTAATAACCACAAAATTAATATTTTTTGAGAAGATATTAATTTTCTTTATTAAATTAATAATTTGCTCCAGATTTTTATTTGGTTCATTTCTTGAAATAATTAATATCTGTTTTTTTTTCTTATTAACAGTTTTTTCTTTATCTATTTTCAAAATTCTTGCATTAGTTCCAGCATTAATAACAGGTAATCTCTCTTTTGGAATTTTTAGCCATTTATTCCAAAGTTCCCGTTCATAGAGAGTTAAACAATAAATTTTTTCAGCACTCTCTAATGCATCAAAAAAATACTTGTTATAGTGAACTATTTCATTAGCATGGAAAAAGGATATAACTGAGTATGTATAGTTGTATTTTTTACATGCATCCGAAATTCCATAAACAGTGTAGAAGGGTGAATGGGCTACAATTATCTTAGCTTTATTTTTAATTGCATCCTTCACAATTTGCCCATAATCTAAAATGGGCCCGATTGAATAAATTTCGGCGAAATGAACTATATTGCTTCTTTTTAAGGAGTTTATAAAAAGATTGTGAGGTGAATTAGCTATATTGTTAATGTTATTTTTGTTATGTCTATTAAATCGCTCGCCAAAACTGAATACTTTATACCAAATTTTTGTAAATTTTGAGATTAAATACAGATATGAAAGATATATAACATTATTTTCTAATGTATATGATTTAATTTTAATACCTTTTACTTCTTGAGGTGGTTTGCCAGAAATCCAAACCTGGCCAAAATTTGATTGATTAAACCCTTTTGATTCTGAAGTAACAATTGTCACGTTATTGTTTCTACCAAGTATTTCACAAAGATCAACGATATATCGCATCGATCCATATTTTTCGTAATCATTTTTCAAATATGGTATTACAAAATAATATGATTTCATGCTGTTATTATAACCCATCTATATAATATTGATCTATCTACGTATGGGCATTCTATCATAAGAAGTGTTTTGGTAATTATTTACTATTTTCAACATGTAATTGAAATACGTCACATTATGTTGTGAGCCTAACCAAGTAATTACCTGGTTGATAGTTGTTGTATTTACTGGGATAATAGGTGCAGAAATCATATGGCAAATTCATCTTCGAAAACAGACAAATCATTAAGTATAGTGATCATTACTTATAATCGACCATATGCAGCAGTCAATCTTGCTGTGTCTATTCGTAAAATACATTCTGATGTCGATATCATCATTGTTGATCAACTTGAAACAGCAAACATAGACCCTAATTTTATTCATCAAAATAATATTCGATTTATAAATCTCCCATATGCACATCTCACCAAGGCAAGAAACGCGGGACTTGAGATGGCAATTGGGGAAGTTGTACTCTTTTTGGATGACGACGTTGAGGTTACAAAAGATACAATACAATCGCATCTAAATATTTTTGAGAATGAAAAGGTTGTGGGAATAGCCGGTCGAGTCATAAACGATGGAGAAATGATTTCTGAAAATACCAATGAAGTAACAGGACAGACAGACTTTTTAAAACGTAAATTTATACAACAGTTTTGGTCCACGAAAAAGCAGGAGGTTTCTTTTGCGTATGGATGCAATATGTCCTACCTAACGAAAGTTTTAAAACAAATTGGCGGGTTTGACGAGCATTTTTCAAGAATTTTTGATGAAATCGATGTTGGACTTCGTATAACAAAATATGGAAAAATGATTTTTGAACCTGAAGCTCTTGTATATCATCATAAGGCAGTATCCGGCGGTATACGGGAGGATGAAAAGAAAAAGAAAGACGAACTTATATTTGAAAACTACGGGTACATCGTAAAAAAACATGTTCCTTTCCCATTTTCCCTCATTACTTTGGCATTACGAACAATAACCGCTATGCGTTCTGGTATAGCCTCAGTGCATGCACTTTACAAAGGATATTTGTCTTAAACCTACTTCGTCACATGCCAACAGGGAAGTATCCAATAAAAGCTTACTAATACAACAAACTGAATTAAAAGGTAGAATAATAAAACTAAATTCATATGCTTATTGTGGGCTGTTGTCGATATTCCAAAAGCATAGGTGAGGACAAGTGGCATTTCGTAGGTGAGGCGTGCAGCCGAGTAGTGGTTGCTGATCATGTTGTACAAGACATACATACCAAGCATTGTTGCCCCAACGATGTAGACGATAATCGATGCTGCCTTATTTTCTTTCCATAGTTGGACCAAACCATAGAGTGATATCGGCATAAGAATAAACCCAAGTGACCAAAGGATAAATGCTTTTTTGTGAAACGGTACAAACGGGGTAACCGCATTGTGCCCGTCGCTCCAAAAGCTGTTCCACTCGCCACCAAGCAGTGTATAATATTGGGTGTTATACATATCTACTTTCGGTATCCAGTCAAGCCGTGTATACAATACAATGTCGCGGGGTGCCTGCTTTATGCGACCGGCAGTTTGCAGTAAATTTGATGGCCCATTTGACTGAGCACCGCGCTGGAAAATGGGGATACTAAATATGGAAAATAATAAGAAAACAAATAATAAACCTAACAATAATCGTTTACGCCAATGAGAACGCGTAATAAGCAAATATACGAAACCAATAAACACAGTGGGAAGTATGGTAATTATGGAGATTTTCGACCATGCGCCAAATGCCAAACAAAGTCCAATAATAAGCGCATGTCGAATAATGAGTTTCTTATTTTTCTCAGTTACCAAATAAAGTGTTGCAACAGCTGCGGCGATACTCCACAACGTACCCAGTAGCTCGTTTGTTACCATTGCCGGAAAAATGTTCAGCATGGGGAGGGCGAGACAAGGGCAAACATACCCAGGAGGATTTGGTCTTTGTCTTTAAACACACGTTTTAACCCAAGTCCCACAACCCCAATAATCATCCATAACACAAGTGTATTCACGTATTGAGCAAGCTTAAACGAGTGGCCAAGTGTCATAAGAACCGCTCCGATTATGTAGTAGAGGGGGGGCCTGGTGCGTTTCCCACTCGGTGGGCGGGGGGAGTGCCCAATGTTTTGCAATGTATTCGATGTAGTAGACATGACCCACACCATCAAATCCGTGCCGCGGGGCATACAGCGTTGCATTATGGAGGCCAAGTGCAAGAGAAGAAAATATCACAAGAGCGCCTATCAACCACCGCCATTTTTTTACCATATGCATAAGCACATTGTACATCAACAAACCTGTTTGACTTCTTTGAATGAAACAACCGTAATGTGATGTAGTAATTGAATATCTTTTTTTATAAGTTCTTTTATGAGACGTGCAAGCAACTTATTTGTATCAAGTGGATTATTAGAATGGAGAAGTACAATGCCAGTTTTCATCTTCTTGCACTCACCGCACATATCGCTAAAGTCAAAATCCATAGTGAGCAAAATTCTTCCAAGTGATGCAGCGACCTTAATTTGTCTTTCGTCTGACAAACCATCTTTGTTTAATTTCTTTGCGAGAACTACATTGATTTTTTACTTCGAAGGAAGATTGCGGAGGACTCAGGAAAGTTTTCGTCACAATAAAAGAGATACTTACCAGGGAGGTTATGAAGCTTAATCATAGAGGGCATGTTTCGTGCCCTTGTCTAATAGTGCAGACACGAGAAGAAGTAGGTCATTCTTTCGAACTTTTAACCATGGATACATTCTCAGAAAAGGTGCAATACTCCCTCTCGACTTAAACGTATTCAAAAGGAAATCAAGGGGAATACGAGTGTCTTTGATATACGCCTTCTCCTCGGAAGTTTTTTTACGAATCTCTATGTATTTTGAGAGGCCGTTTAAATTTTTCATAATCGCTAGATCGATACAACAATCTAAAAAACAATATAACTATATTATACACCCATCTTTTACGGAAGTGTCAATGGTTTATAAACAACAAATATGGATATTTGGTACGTTAGAATAATATACACGTACATATTATTGCGTATAATATGGTATGCGCAAACTCACGTGGTTTACCCTGCTTGTTTTAGGGGGCGCACTTTTCCTCCGACTCTACCAAATCCCACAGCGATTTATCTTCGATATCGACACCCAATACCAAGTACTTTATGCGCAAACGATTGTTCGCGATTTCCATATTATTTGGATAGGGGTAAGTGCATCCAATATTGGATACTACCTTGGGCCAGGATTAACCTATCTCACAGCACTGTTATTGTGGATTACTAAAGACCCTGTTGTGCTGGGTTATTTTACATCACTCGTTGGAGTTATTACGCTTTTAAGTGTGTGGTTTGTTACCAAAAAACTATTTGGTGATAAAGCCGCGCTCATCGCGGCAACCATCTACGGATATACACCCATCATAGTCAATTATGACCGCAAGTTTTGGCCGATATTTGTACCACTTGTTGCGGTATGGATGACGTATACATTGGTCATGTCGCACAAAAACAAATGGTGGCTATTGGTGTGTGCTTTCTTGATTGGGATTTCGTTTCACATTCATTTATCGTTAATGCTTTTCATACCGTTTGTCTTGTATGCGTTTTGGAAGTCGGGTGCACTGCAGATAAAGACAGCAAACCTCAAATTTCAAATTGGTTCATTACTTATTTACTTTGCTCTTACTTCTCCGCTTTTAGTGTTCGACTTTGTGCACAATTTTGACAATCTATTAACGCCACTCAGGTTTATCCAGAATATGGGACGGGGAGTGGGAACAGTACCCCATGCATTTCCGTGGATGTTTGCAGGGGGTACAGTACTATGCGCCGTATTGTGGAAGATATATACTAAGCCAACAATGCGATGGGTGCTTGCGATACTTGCAACTATTTGCCTTGCGTTTACTGTGTATCCCGGGCCCATGCAGGAGTACTATCTTGTTGTTCTTTTCCCATTTGTTGCCATTGCCATCGGATTTATTTTGCATAGGCTTCCAACCCAAATTTTAGCTGCATGGGTGTTGATCTTTGCTGTATGGGGTACAACACTGTTTATCGACAGTAAAAACCCGCGACGACTTGAAGTAAAAAAGCAAACCATTGCAAAGGTGTGCAAAACAATCCGTAAGCCCTATTATCTGGAAATAGGAGGGGATAAGCGCGATTATGAGGGGTGGTATTATTTGATGACTTTCTACTGCAAACGGCCGGATCGAAGTGATACGGACAGTATGTTTGGGTGGCTATACCCGGAACATTTGAAAAAAGCGTTACCTGAAGAGAAACTGCAGAAGATAAAGGCACCAGAACTCTAAACTTTGAGCAGATTTTGGTTTAGGGTTTAGAATTCAGGGTTTAGAGTTTACAATTACATATATGCAATCCATTACCGCGGTCATTCCGGCGAAAAACGAGGAAAAAAATATTGAGCGATGCATAAAAAGCGTGCAGTGGTGTGACAAGGTACTTGTTATTGTAACCGGAACGGACAAGACGGCCGAGATAGCACGAGGACTTAGTACTACTGTGGTAGAAAAAAATGCATCAGATAGTGATGACTTTGAACAGCTACAACGCAACCTTAACTGGACAAACGAAACAGCAACCACCGACTGGGTACTACGGGTGGATGCAGATGAGGTAGTGACAAACGAGCTACGTGAAGAAATCAAAACGATTCTCAATGAAAAAGTACAAGAGAAAACTGCCGCCTATGGAATACCGAGGAAACAATTTTTTTTGCGAAAATTCTTGACTGGTGGCGACTGGGCATACGACCGGCTTACCCGGCTATACCGCCCACATCTTTGTAAATACGACCCCATTGTAAAAGTGCACGAACAGTTTCAGGTGAAGGGAAAAATTGGTTATCTCACACATTACCTTCTTCATTATTCCCACCCCGATATGCAAACTCTTATGCGTAAGTTTGAGTCATATACAACACTTGAAGCAAAAGAACTCAAAGAATCAAAACTAACTGCACTTCTGAAACTCATTATCTTGCCCCCATATATTTTTGCACGGTGGATGTTGTATCACCAGGGCTACCGCGACGGACTAACGGGAGTACAAGCCGGCCTTATGCGCGCCTACTACGACGTGATGCTCTATACGAAGTTTCTTAGACAATAAACGATTTTTCCTACCTTGTTCGATAGTACTTGATGCACTAAGATATGGCAAAAGGAGAACGAATACAGTCTGAAGGAATGGTATTCTATAGCGGCCTCATGGACAAACGCAATCTCCTGCACCACGAAAACTTTTCGATGTCCAGGCAAAAATAGCGAAACACATGTGGAGTCTGGATATCGATACTCTCACGGGGAAATTATCACCTCGATATGGTCATATGCCGCATGTAATAATTATGGAGAATCCAGGCGGTGGCATGGGCAAGTCAACAATGCTACTGTCTAGTATAGATACCCCCGTTCCTTCGCTTTAGCTCAGTGACAGGAATCTCTGCTTGCTATTAAATTGAAGAATTGATGTTTCGTTTTACGAGAATGCTCTGTAAATAGATTATTAAGGGCAGTATATTTTGTTTGAAGTCCCGAAGTAACGTTGTACACAATTCTTTGTTTTTTCATTAGCATCGCCAACTCAATAAACGCAGAAACATCTCGTATATCGATAAAATCGCGCCTAATTTGGTGATTCTTGATACTAATTGTGCCTCTGTTGCTTTTGGGCATTTCTTTCATACTATTCCCAATAAGTGACGAGGTGTGGGCATGGGGGAGTAGTACGTTTGAGAGACGCATGTAAACAATATCAAATCCCAGTTTTTTACACACATACTCGGCACTGTCTTTTTGCATAAGCTTGGACAATCCGTAGTCCGTTTCGGACTGTTCGGTACTCGTCTCTGTTAGTTTCTTATTTTGAAACCCATATTCCGCAACCGATCCGAATAAAAAATAACGGACTGAAGTATCAACAAGAAGATTTTTGTAACTAAATGCGTTAAACAGTATGTCCGCATTGGACTTCGGGTCAACCACCCCTGCCGTGTGTAACACAAATTCAATAGTATGCGTTGTGAAGAAAGTCTTAACGGATTCTTTAGGCCACTCGAATAGATTATTTCTTTTACGGGAAAAAGTTACCACCGCATATCCTTCTGCCCGAAAATGTCTTACCAAATACGACCCAATATTTCTATTTGCACCGTAACAAGAATCGATTTCATATCATCCGATTATAACGGAAAACTCTAACCCTATTGGATTACATTGGGAGAGTCGGACCGAATAATGCTATTGGGCTTGGGACTGGCTGAACTGAAGAATAGGGCAGTATTTAGAGTTTGTTCTTTTCTTGTAATCCAAACATTAAGTATGGTAAATGGAGTTACTACAGAAGCAAGTGTTCCTTCTGCTCCAAGCGACTTAACAATAGTCTCATTTTCGCCATTATTTACTTTTGCATATGGATTGGGTGTTTTTTCGCAAGTAAGGTCGGACACGTAATAAATCGCATCAGGGACAATGCCAAGTGATTGACACACTGCATTAAAGGTGTCTGCTTCCATGTCGAGGAGTAAACTTGAAAATGTGTTGTCTTCATTCAGCTTTTTTACCAGTATTTTCAGACGTAGATAATCTTCAAGACTTTGCATGGTAATCCCATTAACAGTTACAAGAACCCGGTGAACATCTCCACGACTAATAATGATTGTATCTTCTGCTTTTATTCCGTTTGGATAGCGACGAAGTCCTTTTTTTTCGGGATAGTTTGTTTGGGCAGACATAACCGTTGTTTTTTCGGAAATAACCACACGACCACGTCGCAGTCTGTCATCAAGCATTGGCACACCTCCCACCTTGCCGAAAAAGCCGTATGAGTCTACATGCAAAATATGCTTAAACGCGCGAACGAGTCCATGCACCGAATCACCAAGCGGGTAGGGAAGCGATAAATATGAAAAGCCCATCTGTTTTGCACGGCGCACAATCCCCTGAATTTCCTTGTTGTCTATTTTACAAATAATGTCATCTGCAAGTTCCTTAAAATCAATAACGTCAACCGTACTACCCAGTGCAGTACTTGTGGGCTGGACAATGCGTCTTCGCACTTTAGTTGCTTCTGTATCAAGGGCCTGCTTTAGTTGATCCATAACCACATCCTGACCACTCTGAAAGCGGTTAAGATATTGCAGAGCAGAAAATTGCTTCATGATAAGTCGGTCATCGTCGCTGCGAAGACCCTTCATTTCTTCGTCGGAAACAATTTTGCTTTTTACGTTATTCGTTCGAGCCTCTTGCTCTGCAATTTGAATGATATAGTCAAATTCATGCGGCTCAATAACACCCGTACCAATAAGAAGCGGGACCGAAAAATCGTTACCGAACATAACGTGTTTTGGTGTTTGAATATCATGACGTTTTAATTCGTTTTGGATAACCTCGGCAGCTTGACGCATACTGTCGGGAACTTCATTTTTTCCGCTTGCAACTTCCCATATATGCTTTAACCGCATGCCGGTGCGCGAAAGTGACATTGGCTGTCCGTTTGCCAAGTTTTTTACCGCTGCGCTTATTTCTGCGTTTGGATGTGTCTTAGCATATGCACGTGCAACTTCGATAAAACCAGCAAAACTAAAGAGTTCAAAAATGTCAGTATAGTTTTCTTTTATGGAGTGACGAAGAAGATAGGTAAAATGATTCTTTCCATTCTCGTCTACATAGTGACTGTACACACGGGTGCGATTGTTGGGAACATACTTTTTACTTTTATCCGCATAAAAATCCTTCGCACTGTCGGTAAAATGTATCTCTGCATTATTGAGCGCTTGAAAGTGGGTGTGGTGAACCATGCGCGGCATTATATACGACATCACGCCCGATATATCATCAGGATCTGCTCTGTGAATTGCCCCTTCACGTATTATAGTTGCTACATCACTCTTTGTAAAAATGCCAAGCGGGTAGTTATCCATCAGCTCAGCAAGGTCGCTTCCAGCAACAATTTTACCGTCTACCATACGGGTAAAAATTCTTCCGATTATATCTTCTCTGTTTAGGGTACGTGTTAACTCTGTGTCTTGCGGTATAGGTGCAAAATTTCCGTGTGAATGACGCATCATACCAATAAAAGGCTCGTATGGGCTTACCCCCGGTGGTTTTGCGTACAGAGGTGCAAAACGCTCTATCTCTGTTGCCATAAGACCTATATTATATCACTTTATGCATATTAAATGTGAATCTTATTTTTTTATTACGACACGATAAAGCGGGGAGATATTGACTTATGGGAGTCCGTAAAACTGTATGGAGCATTTAAAAAATTTTGCAACGCGTGAGTACTTGAGAGAATGTCTGGATTAAACGTAATCGACATATCTACCCTATAGTCACCAACCGTACCAATGCGTTTTGTAAAGGTATTATCTTCTTTTATCCCCTTACTAAAAACCACATTGGGTTTAGTAGACTGGCTATCCTCTCGCGGGAGTTCTACTCCAAAATGCACGCCGCCACTTAATCCGTCTATCCAATATATACCCGCGCCGGTAACCAATACTGTATGGAATTGTGAAAACGTTTTATACATTACATGTGCAGCATCAAATTCCACTTTTTCAAGTTGAGTACCAAGCTGTGGGGCATAAACCATTGATAGGTAATAATAGCGGCTCGCAGGTTCTTGAGCGTCATACAAATACGTAACTGACGTGTCTTCACCGATTATCTCAGGTGATATGCGAGA
>CAZLSE010000021.1:0-759 GCA_964562055.1 uncultured Gammaproteobacteria bacterium | reverse complement strand
GGGTGTCGGGGCCAACAAACCACATTGCACCGTTTGCGGTGTCTGGATGAACTATGCGTCTTCCGGAAATAAGCCATGGATAATTAACTTCAGGTGGCATAGCCATATAGTATATCATATATTATAGGAATATATATTTGTATTATTTATATTACTATATTCTTACTATAAGTATCTTATATACTATCTGTATGGAGCGAAACGTCCAAAGAGAACCACACTCATTCGCCACTTTAGTTGCTCCCGGGATTACCGCGGTACTTTTTGGACTTGCACGCATTGCTTCACAGTATCCGTCAATTTCACTCACTCCCGCCTACCGTTTAATTCATAAAATCACAGAAGTCCTAGCCTTAACCCACACCAACTCCATATCTAATTATTCAAATAATTAGATGAAAAGGTAAATAATTCCCATTGACTTTTATAATTTTATTTTATAGATTTTTATATTATTTATCAGATTTTTTAATTTATTATATGAATACTTTAGCACTTAGAACGTTTCTTGAAATTCCTTACGACAAACTGGAAGAGCTTAATCTCGATGCAAAAAAAAGGAGAAATACACTTTCATCTGCAGAATTACAGAAGTATTACATTACCTATCTTTCCGGCGAAAAACGCATAAAAGCGGTAACCATTGGTTTTTCCGATCTTGAGGGCCGCTTTCATATGCTTGATTATGACAAAAAGTTTTTCTTGTCATCGTACGACAATCTTACCTTTGATGGATCATCCATACGCGGGTTTGCCCGC
>CAZLSE010000020.1:0-26018 GCA_964562055.1 uncultured Gammaproteobacteria bacterium | reverse complement strand
GTGAGAAACTTTATCGAGGTGAATTTTCGCATCCGCAGGATGGTCCAACTCACCCAACATTCGTTTTTCACCTACCACTTTCTGTACACCGTTTATTGCTTCACCGAGTACAGATTCTGGATAAATGCGATGGTTGCCATTCACGGCGCCAGCAAGACCGAAACGTCCCTTGATCTTGAGCTTTTTAGGCATTCCATCTTCGTTGAGTTCTTCTAACGAGTAGGAGAACTCATTCATTTCTTGAAGGATATTCATTAGAAGTTTACCTCTGGCTCCTTCGCTTCGGGCGCTGTTGGCTCCTCGGCAGGTGCCTCTTCTTCTGTGCTTCCTGCGTTGTTTAAGAAATCAACTACGTCCTTCATAACTGCGTCAGAGTCGGTGCCAGACTCTTTGAAGGATTTAAGTGATTCAATGATTCCTGAAACGAAATCATACTCAGGAGTTTCCTTACCTTTTTCTTTCATGGCTTCGCCAATTTTCTTGAAAACGGAGATAACCTTATCAACCGCTTCGTCATCAAGATCATTACCAATACCCTTTGAAGTATCAGCAGGAATGTTCTCGTCAGAGGTTTCAGCCTCGGAGTTGATTTGATCAAGAGACTCTTCAGTGATGTTGTATTTCTGGAAATACTCATTCTTCATCATGCGTCCGCGTTTGGATTCCATGATGTTCTGGAAAATCTGCAATACAGGCTCAGTATTACCTTCGCCAAGCATAAGTGTAGTCTTGGTAATAAGTTCATTGAACATGCCATCTTTCAAGAGGAACAACTCTTTGTTCTCATCGAGGAAGTTAAGAACGGCAGTCTTTGCAAGTTCAACAGATTCGGTCTGTACAATCTTGCTAATCATGTCGGAGAACTTCGCACGGAAAGAATCGTTCTTCCACTTCTCTGAAATCTTAAGAGCCAATCCCTTCATAGCATCCATGACGTTAGTGTTGTCACGAAGCGTAATGAGGTCATCAGCAGGTCCACCGATATCGGTGTTTACTGAAATTGGATATGGGCTATTCCAAGCAACGGTATTAAGAGCGGTAGGAATGGAATCTTGATCATTCTGCACTTTGAGAGAAAGGTGCTTCATGAATGGTTCTTCCATAAGAGACTTAATGTCTTCGGCGAACATGTCACGGGCTTTTCGAGCCTTGTGCATAGCACCAATTCGTGGCTTCTGAACTCGCTTCTTGCTCTTGCGGTCACAGGCTTCGCTGAAAATTGAAGAACTTTCGTTCTTGAACTTAAGTCGGAAACCAGTCATAAGATCGCTTGTAGAAATTGGCGATTCATCATCAAGATCGAAATAGCGGCTTACTGCTTCTTCCAAATAGGCACCGTCGTTTTCGCTCAACTCAATTGACTGGAAATTGTGCATCGTGAGAACGTTATTTTCATAAACATAATCAGCGAGATACAAATCCTTTTTCTTCTCGTCAAGAAGAATCAACTTATCATCGAACATTGCAACGAGGGCCGCATTGTCAGAGGTAGCAATGGCTTCCGCAATTTTATCAAACAACTTTTCACTTGAAGAATCAACGAGTTGTTTGAATTTATTGTAGGATACTTGCATCTAATTTTCCCTCCATAGGTTTATTAAGACGAAACTAAAATGTATTAATGTATTTAATAAGAATAGGATTTAGCCTTTGTAGTCCCCTAAAATCAGACCCTTGCTGAATTGGGGCAATATAGACTTAACTCCATATTTATATTATCTTATTGGAGAAAGACGAAAAATTACATTTATTTATTTATTTCATTAGTTATTTATTTTTTTTGGTTTCGGTTGGTTTATTTTCATTAAGTATTCTTGAATAATCCTTTGGTCCGATTTTAACTACCTCAATTAATGAACTATTTGAAGAACGAATTGTTTTTAACAATCCACCAAATTCTCCCTTAAGTGATTCGCGTATCATGCCATTCTTTTTATTTTGTTTTTCAGATTCACGTTCTCTTTTGGTTTCTTCATACATTTGGATATATCGAAGTAATTTTTTCATGTCGCCAGCATTTTCCATAAGCCAATTTCCGCCATCAAACTCAACAAACTGCTTGCTGGCAATTTGAAGTCCGGGTGTTGCAGGAGCAGGGGCTTCAGCAGGAGTCGGCACTTCTGCACCGGCTTCTGGTCCAGCACCTGATTCGGCAGGAGTTCCACCAACTGCACCAGCCATACCGCCGCCCGTCATGCCTTCAGGAGAAGGAGCAATATTTCCACCAGAACCACCTGTCATTGCAGAAGCGGCTCCTCCATTTTGGAATATTTGTTGAATCTGTAAATTCATTTGAACCTGCATTTGAGATTGTAGCCTAATCTTGTTAATTTCTTGATCGGACATTCCTAAAACATTTTTATAAATCCAAATGTCTGGAAGGAATGCTGGCTGATTAGGATCGGCATTAAGCGATCGTATGGCTTGGACTAAAGTAAACTGTTGGTTTCTTACTTCAATTTCCATTAATTGGTCAACGTTTGAAGGTGGAGTCAATACAATTTTAAACTGCTTTAAATCTTCGCTTTTTATTCCATTAAGGGCGAGTTCTATAATTCCTATTTTTTCAAGACCCTTGATTAGAAGTTTTTGTATTCTTTCAATGGTTCTTGAAAACTGCATTTCTTGCTGTGACAAATAAGACTTTGGATCATATTGGGCACCGGTTTCTGAGGCACCACCCAAATATGCGGCAGGAATTCCAAGAAGTTTAAGCATTTGGTCTTTGAAGTATTTTACGTCATCAATTTCACCAAGATTTTGTCCGGGAGGAAGTGTTTCGATTCGAGTACCGGCAGAGTTTTGCCTTACGGGAATATAAAAATCCTCTGTAATGCCTAATGCATCAGCCTTCTGGTCAACTTCTCCGGTAGATGGGTTGATATAATTCTTTTTCTTAAACTTGGTCTTGATTTGTTCAATATAAAGATTGGCATCTTTTGTAGAAAGTGTTCCCACATCAATATAAAACACTCTTCGCTCTGGTGCGCGAGAAATACGATAGATAAGCATCGCGTCTTCCATAAGTGAGAGTTTCTTCCAGATTTTTCTTCCCGGCTCTAAAACAGATTTGCCATATGGATCAAAATCTTCATCTTCCATCCTGAAATGTACAATCTTCCACGGCGGAAACGGAGTTTCTTTAATCACATCATTTTGTAAATCTTCTTCGACATACAAAAACTTTTCGAGTTTACCTTCTTTTTCAATGCGCTTAACTTTTTCTGGTTTTTTGAATCGTTCTAAGGCAACAATATGCTTTGGCGATTCCATGCTATCAACAATAATTTCATCAAACTCATCTCCAAGTTTGCACATGTTTCGTGCAATCTTCCAGAGATTAGCATTAATATCAAGCGTGTCAAAATACAACTGTTCAAGAATTTCAATTACTTTGTTGTTATCGGACTGGATTTCCAACACGTTTTTATTTATGTTGTATTGTGTACAGTTGTCCGCATAAATGTTGATTGAAGTATTGAGTTCTGGAACTTTACACATTTCACGATATTCTTCATATCGTTTGGCTCTATCATCAGTGGTATCTATATATTTATTAATCCATGAAAAACCCTGCCAATCTTGATTGGCAGGTTTATCTTTTTTACCAGAGGAGGTAACCTCACGAGAAGTTGGGACTTTAAATTTATTTAGATACTGTTGAACACGTTCTTGATGTTTTAAAACATATTCTTCATTTTCTGATTTCTTGTTGTTCTGGTTTCCCCAAATCATTGTTGGCATTTATTTTTCACCCTTCTGAAGAATTACTTCTTCTTATTATATTTCGACTCGAACTTCTGTCTATCGTTGATATAGTCTTTAAAAAGTTTAAAGATTTTCTTTGTTTTATTCAAATCAACAGTAATAACTTCATCGCAAATTGCTTTGCGAAGCGTATCGTAATCAATCTGCCAATCAAAATCCTTGTTGACTCTTCCAACTACAGAGCGAGAAGTAACCTGTCGAATGCCGAGAAGACCACCTTTTGACTTTGGAGCATCATCAGCGGTCTCGGATTCGTTATTCTTATCTTCTTCGTAAGAATCCTTCGATTCCTCTTTCGCTTCATTGAGTTCATATTTGATCTTTTCGTATAGGTCATGCAATTCAGACATGTCATTCTCCTTAGATTTACTTCTCTTGAACCCTTCCGTCTTTTACAACAAGTTTCATGGTAAGATTAATGTTGTTGATTTTATCAATGGCTTCATTGATATTATCCAAGAACGAAGTGCGAATGTCACAGGAATCAAAGAAATCATCCCAATAGTTTGCGCAATCTTTGCGTGTTTTAGGTCCAAACAAAACGTTGATTGGCATTGTGAATTCGTAATAATCGCCCCTATCAACGAAATCAAATTTCATCATATCGGTTTCTGGGGTTTCAGGATTCTTGCTTAAATAAAGGTCGGCAATTTTGGCATTAAGCAACTTAAACTTTTGTTCAAGAATTTCTTTGGTGAGTTTTTGGATTCCTTCACGATTCTTTTCAACCGGATCAGCACCCTTCTTGGCTGGTGTTTCCTCATTCAACATATTGCTAACGAGGTCCATCCATCGTGCTATATCTTTTCCACTTTCAGTTTTCATAGGGACTCCTTTATGATAATCATCTAATATATCTTTGGCTTTTATACTAAAAAGTGTTTATTCTGCCAATATTTTACTTATCTTGCGTGAAATCGTATCTAATGAATAAGGTTTTTTAATTAAACTATAACCATTCTGTTTGCCGCTCGAATCTACATATCCAGAGGTAAAAATTACCTTAATGTTTGGAAGTTTTTTCTTTACTATATCAATAAATTCATATCCGCCCATTTCTGGCATAATAACATCGGTAATTATAAGGTCTACCTTTTCAATTGATTCTAACTTATTTAAGGCATCTTTGCCGTTTTCGGCAATAATAATGTTGTATCCATACTTAGACAAATATCTTCCAAGAATGTCTCGAATGGATTCATTATCTTCAACAAATAGAATTGTTTCTCCGCTACCAGTTTTATTTCCCGACTTGTCATTGGGAGATTCAGAAACCGCCGATTCTTTAGTAGATGGCCAAAACATTTCAAATGTTGTTCCAATGTTTTTTTCTGAATGAACATATATGAAACTATGATTTTGACGAATAATACCGTATATGGAAGAAAGACCCAGACCTTGACCCATCTTTTTTGTAGTAAAAAATGGCTCAAATAGTCTTTGCTTGACTTCATCATCCATGCCAATTCCGTTATCAGTACATCTTAAAATAATGTAGTCGTTTGATTCATTAAATTGTGGCGGGGCATCCAAGGTTTCAATAATAATTTTACCATTTGCTATATTTTTTTCTTTTATAGCATCTCTTGCATTAAGAACAAGATTTAACAACATTTGTTCAATCTGTCCCTTGTCTGCTCGTATTAATCTGGTACAGTTTAAGTTAAGTTCTATTGCAACATTTTCTCCAATGCCTTTTTTCATAATATCTATGAATCCATTAATTATTTGATTCATGTCAAGAACTTTAGCATCTACTATTTGATTTTTAGAAAACGTCATAAGTTTGTTTGTAAGGGAAGAAGCGGATTCAATATTCTTTCGTATCCCGGCAACAAACTCCCTTGTTTTTTTCATTTTATTTGATTCAAGGTCTATATCAATAAGATCAACATATCCGTTAATTGATGTTAATGTGTTGTTGAAGTCGTGAGCAATGCCGCCTGAAAGTTCACCAATAGCATCCATCTTTTGTGTTTGAAAAAGTTGGTTTTCCAATTCTTTTGTTCTTGCTTCATTTTTTATTCGCTCCGTAATATCCGAAAATACAATTATCAATCCTTCAATTTCACCATTAAACCCTATTATTGGCGCGATACTGTCTTCAAGAATTCTATCTCTAAAATCAATTCTCGGTATGGAAAATGATTTTTTTTGTTTAATTATTGATTTCGAAAATTCATAAAAATCCTTTCCCAGTATACTTGCTCCATTAAATATCTCTTTTAGATTTGTCCCAACCAGTGATTTGACGCCCATCGCTTCAATGGCAGATTTGTTTGCCATAGTGATATTAAGTTCAATATCTGTAATTATGATGCCATCCGCAATGCTTTCAAATGTTTTACTGAGTTTGTCTTGATGGTATTTGAACGCTTCCTGCATAACATCAAGTTCGTTTTTATTCTTTTTGCGATCAGTGGCGATTATCCCAACAATACTAATCATCGTTATTATAAGTGCAACGGATAAGACAATTAGTTCAACAATTGATGGGTCATCATCCAGCACAAAATGGAATCCGATAAAAACAAGAAAAAGTATGGTTAAGTGGGCAAGAATCTTTTTCATAATATTTATCTTCATGGAAGAAAGATAAAATATGAATAAAATGTTCGAATCATTGTATACTCGTGTACTCCGTAGTGGGAATCGAGTAGAAATTTACTACCCAATAAAAAAAACAAATGAAGATTGCGAGTTTTATTTATTCATCAAAGATGATACTCGATTTACATTTTCTAAGCAAACACAAAACATATATCAATTTGAAGACCTGTTGCGATCTGGTGGGCTAGAAATGAATATTGAAAACCAGACAAGAAAACAAGCATTTATAAAGGTAATATTTTTATTAAAAGAGCATAAGAAATAAAAAAAGCCACCCCAAAGGGTGGCTTTTTGTTAAGCAACTTTATTACTCTGCCAAATAGTTTTCAATTGCATTCCATGCTGATTCATCGAACGATTTAAGATACCTGTCAATTGTTTGCTTCCACTCAAGTAAGGCGTTTTCATTCTTGAATTTCAAGCCATATGACTCACCAAGATTTTTGGCAGATACATAATCGATTTCTCTATCTTCAGCATACTTATGAATAGTTGCTTGCAGTATTTTATTCATGTGAATAGCCTCCATTTTAAATTATCTTGTAGTATTATTTACAAAACTTGTAATCCAAGAGCAAAAGTTTATTATCAATAGGCAGATTGAGTTTATATAGATAATTCAAGTATTCCCCTTCATCTTCTTCAAGTTTTTCCTTGTCTTCTTTATTCAACTCTTCACCATTAATCAAATTCCAAGGTCGAGGATCAAACCTTGTTTCTATGCTACATGAACTATATTCTTCTTCTGTTTTAATGAGACTCAAAAGAATATATCCTGACAATTTTGGATCAATTTCACACAGCATGCGGATAAAAGGCCATTCATTAACATCATACCAGTCATTAAACATGGTGGTGGATGCTTCTATCTCATAATGATCGACAAATGATTTCAGCCCCTCATAGGTTTTGTCTTTGCGAAACGACCTGTTCGCATACAATTCATTTAAATGTTGCTGAACTTCATCCTGTGAGTGTATTGAAGTAAACTTGACGACAAATGAGGCAGATGAAGAATTAGAGACAAATCCAGACCTTATTTTCATGATTGCACATTACCCCAATAAATCTTGATTGGAACATCGAGGTTAAACTCGTCCTTCCATTTAATAATCTCCAACATTTTTTCGTCAATCGCCGCATAGCCAGAATCACCATCTTCAACGCCATATGCTAATTGAATACCTAAAACGCGCCCCGGAACGTCATGTCTGAATGGGACATAAAACGAAAGCCCTGTACGATCCTCAATTTCTTCACATAGTTCATATTGTTCTTCATTGTTTGGATCAACATCAAATTTAAAGTTTCGTTTGCAAAAATCAATCCATTCTTTACCATAATATGGTATTTCAAAACCAATAGCAACAAATGAACTGGATGAAGAATTAGACACAAAACCCGTTCTAATTTTCATTTAATCTCCTTTGAAGTTTTTATAATCCTTATATGAAGGGAACTGCGCCTTGATAATCTCAATAAACTTATCGTCAGTCAGCCCTTCTTGCTCAAATACATAGTGAACATATTCTTCTGAATACAACTTCTTGCGGCGTTTGTTGATTTCCTTGATTTTTTGAAATACTAAATCTTCTGAAACGCCATATTTTTTCTTTAGGTATTCTCTGGCATCATCATAGGAAATTTCTTGGTAGTTACAGATAGGACAGCATGCTTCGTCAATTTCATACAAATCAAACTCGTAATTTTCATCCATTCCATCATCTTCATCTTCATAATCGTCCGTATGTCCATGACATGTTAAATCTTGTAATGCATGCTCTTGGCACATGGTATGCCCATTTTCGCACTGAAACATGTCAGCATCTGACAGCCCTATGTCCATACCTTCTGCTTTTTCGCCACAAATTTCGCATACAAAAGAACTGCTTGAACTATTTGATACAAATCCTGCTCTAACTTTCATTTCTCACCCCCAGTGTTGTCGTCTTAATGCAATATTTTCTAGTGCTTCCTGAATCGACCATGGAATAGAATTATCTCCTGTCGATTCCACAAGTACAATTGGTCCATCGTGTTCAATTTTACTACTATGGAAATAGCCATCAAGTTGGCTGTTAAAAATATCAATCGATGCACCATCAATAATTTGGCAAATGTCGTCAAGGGTATATGATTCTCCCTCAAGTTCATTTTCGGCATTGATTAGGGCTTCAATATATGATTTAATCTTTGCGCTCGAATATTTACGGGCATCAATAACAAACGATGTACTTGAACTGTTTGATACAAAACCAATCCTATTTTTCAAATAATGCCTCCTCTAGTTCTACATGCAACACCTTTATTGACACAATGGTATGCACTCCATATTCTCCATATGGAACATAGTTTGACATAAACTCAATGTCATCTTCAGATAGTTGACCGGCATATAATTTTTCAGGAGTAGAATCTTCATATTCGCTAGTTGGCCAATTATGACGTTCTCCGCATTCTTTAATTGCCTTAGCAATAAAAGAAATTCTATCTCTATCTTCATCGCTTTCAATTGGAGTCAATAAACTAACATAATCCGCATCGTTGGTATCTGCGACAACATAAACGTATATCATGATAAGTACCTCTCTTCCCAGTCGCCTTCCTCGAAGGAATCATAGTGGCTCTTTTCAAACGAAAACACTCCAACCCCACCCATTTTCAACATGGCATTCAACTCTTCTTCTGTTAACTTTTGGTTCGAACCTTCTGTCCACATGGTTTTCACTGCGGTGACAAATTCAGCATAGATATGCCCTTTATAGTTGATGATTTTTTCTTTCGCATTGTCATCGAGTTTAAACGCATCAACACCTTCGCCGTATTCACTACCTATAAGCCAAACATTATCGTATTCTTTGATTGATTTCTTATCTACCTTATTCCCAAAAATAACGAAAGAACTTGAAGAAGAGTTGGAAACGAATCCTGCTCTAATTTTCATCAATATCCTCCTTCTGTAGATATTACCAAAGAATCGGATTTATAGTTGAGAGAATTGTGAGCGAGATAATTGTCAATCTGGTCATAATCAGATTGATCGCTGATTGACCCAATTGATACTTTATATCCCTCTTCCAAAAGATCGACGATGGTTTTATTAGTGTAATTTCTATCAGTATCCTCGTCTTCAAAATAATCTCGAACCGACTTGAAGGTTTTATCGATATTATTTTGCAAACAAGTTCCAATATCTTGAATCACGAATGCAAATGGTGAGCCTTCGGCTGGCTTCAGGACAACAGAATTATAAACATCTAAAAAGTGTTCCCCCTTGTGCGCCACAATAAAAGAACTTGAAGAACTGTTTGAAACAAATCCCTGTCTAACTTTCAATTAATTCACCTCCATGCAATTTTAATGCTGATTGAACCTCTTCACTTTGATGCCACTCTTCCAACTGCCTAGAAAAATCCTCCAAATCAGTATATTCGATAGACTTTTCAATTACATCTTCTGGATTGGGTCCAAATGTACACGCTATTGTAACTCTAAGCGTTTTCTTGTTTGACCCATGATTATGCTCTTTAAAAATCCAAACATCTTCTGCTATTTCATCAAATTGGTCATCATCATAAGGTCCGCAATGCCCACCATCAAAATAATAATAAACATTTGGGTCTCTACCCAAATCTCCATATTCATCACCACCATCAGAAACATAACGTGTAAGTATCATCTTGGGGTCATTTTCAGTAATTACTTTTTTGGCTTCACTCCATGAGTAAGCATGGGGATCAAGGTCTTCATTCAAATAAGCAATTATCGCCGCCTTGATTTTAGAGTCTTTGATTTCAACCTTATCGTGGCATTGCTCAAGTGCTTCTCTGGCTTCATCAGTGGCTGGTTCGCCAATCACAATAAATGAACTTGAGGATGAATTACTTACAAATCCTGCTCTAATTTTCATTTTGTATACCTATCAATGAATTCTTTATAATCATATGTCCTATGATAATCAATATTAAAGTGGAATATTTTCTTCCCTACATCTTCTTCCTTTATGCTCACAAATGGCATTTCTTCCATATCATATTTTTTTTCTATAATATAGTATGAAATATCACAGCCACATTTAATATCATCGTTATATACTGCGGCCATGATGGTGTTGATTAAATTTTCATCATTTTTAATTTCAATGTAATCAACGCCATCTCCCAAGTAACCATCCATAATGACAACGGCATTTGGATCATTCAACTCATCCAGATTAGATTCTCTTCCTACTACAATGAATGAACTTGAGGATGAATTAGATACAAATCCTGTTCGCACTTTCATTTAATAACTTCCTTCATGAATGATGATAAAATCATCGCTCGAATAATTAAAATCATGATTGGCAAAATAGTATTCAATTGGATTTTGACTTCCGTTTTCTGTCGAAAATTCTCCTCGACGAACAACAAGTCCTTTGTCAAGCCAATCTTTGTATTGCTTATATTCATCAGTATAGTAGCAATTGTTTTTTGTCCAATCTTCGTATTCTTTTATCGAATCAAACTTGTTTTCAATATTGTCTATAAATGTGTTAAACACAAGTTCATGAAGCCCAGCGAGAGGGGATTCTTTGGGCACGGCGCAAACTTCCTTGAACATGAGCCTTAAATCATCTTCATCATATTCACTTTTCCAAACCATGACGAAAGATGAAGAACTTGAGTTTGACACAAAACCATTTCTATTTTTCATATATGCCTCTTAATCAGGTATTCGATTATAAACATCTCGATATAAAACAATTGCTGAGAACTGACCATTGTGGCTATCATACGACACACTTTCAACTTTGATGTTTTTATTGTGGGTCATTTCAGTGATTTTTACTTCAAGACTGTAATTGTCTTGAGCATCAATCCTCTTCGTCTTCAGTTTCATCATCCCCATCCTCATACTCTTGTTCAGCCATCATTTCATCATAAAAACGACCTTCAATAAGCCAATGCTCATCATACGCAACATCATTGGCATATTTAATGTCACCAAGCCCATACTCTTCTTTATATTTGTTGTATATATCTAAGTATGCTTTTTTATTTGATTCTACCTTTTCGAAATCCGTAAAGTAAAATGAATCATCATATCCCTCATAAATCTGCCGACCAAAATACATCTTCTTTGGGTTTTGTGATTCTCGTACTAAAAATCCCATTTCCTTAATGCTTTTGATAGCATCTTCCGAAACATTTTTCATTTCAGCAATCAAATAGATATAACTCGATGTTGAACTATTTGACACAAATCCCTGTCGTATTTTCATAAGGCAACCTCCGCTTTCATTTTCGAATATCTGCTTCTTTCTTCCAATTCTTTAATTACTGAAATTGGATATGAAGTATTATAGAAGTGTTCTGGGCTATGGCGGGTATAAGAACAAGTTGTTGGAGCAACTTCAACAGTGGTTATTAATTTACGACCTAAAAATGCTTTTCGTGAAATGTAAATATAAAAACAACTATATTTCTTATCCCACTTTAAGACCAACTTATATTTATTACCGTATTCTTTTGCTAAATTATTATTTGCCTCTTTAATGTCATCCAATAATGTATCCAATCTGTACATATCGCTAGATGATCCAAAAGGTATTATTGTCATAACCCCTCCATGATTTTCATAATATCCGCCTCTAAATCTTCAATGCCTCTGATATGATCTGAATTGATATACTTATCCCAAATTTCTCTAGCCAAAACTTTTGCCCGAGAATTGACCATTCGCGGATTTTGGATAGAGGGTGGACAAACTGTATGACAGCCGTTGATGTGTTCTTCATGCATAAGCTGTTCTGGATGGATAAGATTTCCGCATTTACTACAAATCATATGCTTCCATCTCTTTAGCAATAAGTTCTCTCAATGCTTCAGTAATCAATTCTTTTGATATCGATGTGCCAAAGAAATTATTGGCAATTTTATTTGCAAGTAGCAATGCCAAGTCTGATTTTTTTTCTACATCATCGACAGTGGATTTTCCAGCATCTGCCATTCCCTGAGCATAGGCGGCGCGAATGGCATTTACAGCGTCTGTTTCTTTTACGCACTCACCATATTTATCCGGTACTAAATCTGCCTTAAGCACACCCTCCCTCGGATTGGGAAGATTAAAGCCCGGATTATATCGCAATCCTGCTTGATATTCCTTGCAATAGTTTGGGATGAGTTTAGGCAAGTCATCCCAATCGTGAAAATTATCAAGTCTGCTCATCAAATCCCTCTGAATACAACAATACCATACCCAACAGAGCCATTATCCAGCAAAATATTCTGCCTACATCAATGTCTTCCATCGGCTTCCAAAATTGCCAAAGATCTAATAATACATGGATGTCCCATGAAATTAAACTAAAAAGTAGTCCAACAAGAGTCGCATATATCAAATATGCAAGTACAAATAAAAACGGAAATCCAATTATTTTACCAATAATTGTAATTGCTTTAATCATTAAAGACCTCTTCTACATAAAACGAATTATCTCGTTCTTTATGCTCCACTCGATGTCCACAATCAGCACACCAAATTGGACCTGTCATCATACGAAACTGGTCAATGTGAGTAGAACCGCATTTGGGACATTTGCAGACTTTTCTTGTCTTTTTTTCTACAATCATATTAGCAACTCATCTGACCGCCAATGAGTTTTACTTCACTGACGTTATAGCCAAACTTAACGGCAAATTCTTGTGCCATATGGGAAAGTTCAACCAAGTCATATGAAAAAGAATCCAACATGTCCGAATCATCTGAAGAGCCTAACATGACACCAATAAATGGCGGCTCGGAACTAAAGACATATTTTTCTTCTTCTTCGAATGCTTCATACAAAGCATCCATTACTTCGCTATCATCTTCGTATTCTTCAAGGCTATCTTTGGTAAATCCAAATACACGCCTAAGAATTCTTTTTGCTTCTTGGGCATTAATTTGTGCATCAACGCCAAGCACAACAAACGAACTGGATGAACTATTGGATACAAATCCTGATCTATTCTTCATCGTCTTCTTCCTCTTCTTCATCATCAGATGGATCGTAATAATCATCTAAATAGTTTTTCAAAAAACCATCAAGACCTTCCTGCTCATATGAGTTCCACTGGGAAATTTCCATTACTTCCACGGCAAGATCACCAGCATGAAACATTGCCTCAAAATTTGCCTGAGTTATAATATCTGCGCCGGTTGAGGTGAAATATGCCTTCCAAAAATCACCATCAATGTCATGCTCTAAAATGGCATCCTTTACTTCTTCAGTAAGTTCAAATGCTTCATAGCCGTCACAATTTTCACCAATCATCCAAACATTATCATTGGACTTAATTTCATTCGCTGTAATCCTTTTGCCGATTATAACAAACGAACTAGATGAACTGTTAGATACAAAACCTGCTCGTGTTTTCATGATTGACATCCTTTTATATAGCCCTTTAAAAAAATAGCCCGTATTGCCTTTTCTTGCTTTTCTAATACAACGGTTCCTAAAAATCCATCTGTATTATTAATGCAAAATAATTCAGAGAATTGCTTATCCGATGATTCAAATTCTTTTATTGATTCTGTAAAAAATCCCTTGAAGGATTTCACACCAATTGATGGATTAGAAAGTCCATCAAAAAGAACACTATAATCTCCGGTTAATATTAAATCCATAATTTACTCCTTTTTAACCGTTATACCAAGATTCTTCCAAATAGGAAAAATGGCTTCCACTAGGAAAATACTTTGACATTTTTGCCTTTACTCGCTCACGATATTGCCCACCTGTTTCATTGTCACCAACCCGTGACGCGCAAATGCCAAAATAGTTCATACCGGAATCGCAAGGATTATGATATTCAACATCCATTTCTTTTGCCATTACATCGCCACAATCATCCGTATCTGCGTCTGAACCATTTACTTTTTTAAATAGTTCTTTCATCTCGCCGTCTTCAAGACAGCATCCATAAATAAGGAATGAACTTGACGACGAATTGCTTACAAAACCCGATCTAACTTTCAATTGACCGCCTCCATTAAAAGAATTATAATTATTAACATACCTGCTCCTGCCGCGCCATTGATGAGTCCAAGCACATATCCACCAGTCCAGCCACTAAACATCCAATCATGTATTTTTTTCATTAAACAAAGCCTCTTCTATTTCATCCACAACTAACAAAACCGATGGTGGTTGCAAATAAACTGGCGGGCGATTACTAAACGCACTCTTAAGTAATTTTTTTGTATAGTTGTGAATGATAGATTCTATTATTGTTCTATCATATCCAAATGGCTTTTCCATACTGGCTCAAGTCCTTTTTCAATTAATAATGATTTTCCATTTTCTAAAATAATTAATGATTTTCCATATTGACACATTTTTTTTGTATCAACATGCCGATAGTCTCTTTCAAACAACTTATCAGGATCGGGATATCCCTTTTCAAGAATTTTATAAATTGAATGATCCTCTGGGATTTCTTCCATACCTTCTTCAAAATAATCACAATATTTGATATCATTATGTGGCTTGTTTTTTATATGACCCCAACTAGCATTTATGTTGTTGTCGATTTCTACATAAATGTTGCCTGATGGCATCTCCAAAAATTCGCATCCACGAGCATAATCAAGATAAATATATTTAATATCAGACCGCATGCCTTCAAACAATTGCAAAATGTCTTTTATTTTATCCTGTTCATAATAATAAGAATCCGTGCCCATAATAGACATGGCGGCGTCCCATGCAGTGGGATTATCCACCCGACCTGCCATCTTTATGCAATCAACAACAAATGGATCAACCTTAATTATGAATGATGAAGTGCTTGAATTAGATACAAATCCTGTTCTAACTTTCATTCTGTTGCCTTCTGATTTGCTTAAGGTCGTTCACATATTCTTGTGTTTCATCTATTCTTATCTGCGGTGCAATCCATGCATCTCTTGTAATCATTGATCTACGCTTTTCCGGTAAATTATTCCAACAATCAAAATGTGCCCATTCAGGGTCTGGCGGCTCGAACCAATCATATCCACCATGCGGTGTCCAACTAACACTATTCGTTCCCATCTCTTTATAACTCATAAACTTATTGCAAAAATAACAACGGGGATTAAGAGAATGTTTTCTGGGTTTAAAAAAATCTTTTATTAGTTTCATTTCTTTTTGCTTGTCAAAAACAAGCAGACTCCAATCAAAACAATGCCAAGAGCAATCATCCACCAAATGCGGGAGAAAACCTCCCAATCGATTTTCCACTTGAGTGAAACCAATTGCGCAAGTGACATTGATTTTAAATCCACTGTTCGCCTCTTCTTTTAAGTATGCTTAGATTATATCAGATTCTTGCTGGATTTCAAATAAAAAAGGGCACCCAAATCGGATGCCCTTTACTGCGTATGTATATACGCTTAGTTGATTTTGATTTTGGTCGCCTGAGTTTCGGGCTTCTTGGGAAGAGTAAGCAAAAGAAGTCCGTTGGAAAGTTTGGCTGAAATTGCGGAAGAATCAACTCCCTTGAACTTATGCGCCCATGCATATTTTCCAGAACGAATTGAGTTATCCGTTCCGTAATCAATTTTAACAGTAACCACATCATCCTTGAATTGAACATCGATCATTTCATCAGTTGCACCGGGCGACTCAACAATTACGTCATACGAATTTTCGCCATCTTTAACTGAGGTGCGAAGCGGAGCATTCAGATTAAACTCTTTGGCGACCACTTCTTCCGGCTTAATAATGCCGAGCAGATCGGAGAAAAATGAACTGAAAACATCGTCATAGCGTTCGTTAGCCATTTGTATATACCTCCTAAGTATATTTATTTTTGTACTAATTATATAGCAATATTTGTGCCAACCTATTTAATTTTCTTTTTAAAAAGCGTTGATTCTGAATAAATATAGTTCCTCCATCGCTTAGAAACCGATGCAAGAAGGATATAAAACAATAAAACCATCTGAAAAAACAAACTTATTATCCAAACTTCCTTAAAATGGAATGCAAAAATGGCTACAAATCCAGATATAGTCCAAAGAAAGATGATAAAAAAGAAGAATGTGTCTTTTCGTAACAACATGGTTTTTTACCTCCAATTTCGAGTATCAATTCGAAACATTAATAAAAAAATTGCTGTGTCATTTTGTTTCAATATAATTGAACGGTGCATTTCGGATATGGGTTGCCCAAGCATTATGATGCTGAACCCTCTTTTCCAAAAGGTCAGCAATGTCTAAATGCTCTGTCATTTTTGTCATTAATTGTTCTGAGTGCTTAATATGTTCATTCGATGCATATGACCTAAAGTTGTCTTCTATCAAAGCAATTGCCTCTGAAGGATTATCTGCTTCAATATCAAATTCCATTTCTAATTTAATTTTCATTTACCCATCCTTTTTCTTGGCTCAGGAGAAGTAGAGCTAGGAGATTTGGATTCAATTATCTTAAAGAGTGAATATATCTCCACATCCAGATATGAAGGAGCATCTACCATAAATGTGATCTTGTAGTAAAACTTGTAATCTTTTCCGCCGTCCATGGGAATAAGACAACTATATCCTGACTGCATACCAGCAGGAATATTTATCGCAATGGATTTTTTAGGAACAGGAGAGACAATAGTCAACTCGGCGCCGAAAATTGCTTGAGTAATAGTAACGGGAACTATTGTTTCAATTACATCGCCTTCTCGTGTAAAATATTTATGAGGAGAAATAATTATCTTAATTATCAAATCTCCCGGAATAATACCGTTTCGGTTGCCTTCTTTCTTAATGCAAATAAATTCTTCGCTTTTTATTCCGGGTTTGACATTGACCTTAAGCGTTCTTCTAACAGACTCACCATTTTCAACTCTAAAGAATTCCGTTTCGGCTTCACGACCCATGATAGAATCTTCAACCGTGATTGGAATCTCAATTTGAATATCAGAACCCTTTTGCGGCTTTGAGGATCGCCGAGACTGGTTCATTTTATTCATCATGTCCTGATAATACGCCTGAAAGCCGCCCATACCAGCGGCATTAAAATGCTTCAGTATATCATCCAAATCCGGGTCGCCCATGTCGAATGGATTGGATCGCGACTGAGAAGGGCGGCGACCGTAATCATATGAAGCGCGTTTATCCACATCGGACAACGTTTCATATGCTTCAGTTATTTCTTTGAATTTGTTCTCGGCAGATTTATCTCCGGGATTTTTATCGGGATGATATTGCATTGCCATCTTTCGATAGGCTTTTTTAATATCATCAGAGGATGCCGATTCAGCGACCCCGAGAACTGAATAATAATTCTTCATTTGAGTTGCTGTCATTCTTTTATCATCCCCTGATCAATTAAGATTCTATAAAAATCATCATAGACATCTTTCAGGGAATTTTTTCTTCTACAATTGATTTCAGTAGTGCCGTCTTCTTTTTCATATTTGACGGTTAGGTAATACTGGGAATCATCTCCGCTATAAAAAATGGAAAGAAAGTCGATAGTTCCGCCACGCTTAGCTAACGCAATGATGTCGTCATAAGAAGGATTATCCACAGACGGAATGGATATCGGAACCTGTTCATCTTGTGTGATGGGTACTATAGGCTCTGAATGACTTTCCATATGAAGACGAAGCGATACTCGCAACTGAATTACGTTTACAGACAAAAACGTAAAAATTACGGCGATAAAAATTAAAGCCCACCACTTCTTTGCGAAATCAATAATCTTATTCATCATATCCTCCACCACTTAAATCTTGTTTAGTACATTCTGGCGTGTGGATGAGCATTAATTCACCCTGACAATACGTCTGGATATAATAATGCCCATCCACAAACATCAAGTTTTCAACTCTTGGGCTTCTTGGTGTCAGGAGCAGGAACAGGATCAGAAGCAGACTTGTGCTTACGAGAAGGAGCGGGAGTAGGCTTTTCAGCCTGTTCGGCTGGCTTCTCTTCCACTGGCTTCTGCTTAGGCTTTGCCTTAGACTTAGGCTTGGATTTTGGCTTGCTTGATACAGCACGTTTACCACCCCCACCTATGATTCCGTCCACCAGTCCCAGCAAAACACACTGAGACGCTGATAAGTATATATCGTGCTTTAATATCTCGTCAAGGCTTTTCGGTGGAACATTCGTATATTGTTTATAGAAATCCTTAATCATTTTCATAAAGGCATTCAGATTTTGCATCTCATCTTCGAACTCTGCATGCTTGCCCCAAAACCCGCTTGAAAGCTGATGGATTAACATATGAGAATGCTTATGTATGAATCGGCTGTGTCCAGCAATAGACATCAGGGTAGCCGCAGATGCGGCACAGCCTTCAACGATGGTAATAATCTTTACCGGACAACTAATGATTGTATCGACTGCCGCGAAAGCATCCAACACTGATCCGCCACCAGAATTGATGTGAAGATAGATGCAGGGGTCAGCGAGACCATTTTGCGACTGGATGACAAGCGCAGTTGACATGTCTCTGATCAACTTATTAAGTTTGACGACAGTCGATTCATCCACATCATCATAAAAATAAATATGATTTCCTGATGTTTCAATATTTGCCATTGAGGGCATAACGAACTGCTCCTCGGAATTATTCATTGGTTTATTCATTTTTCCTCCAAACTGTATAGACATAGTTGCTCCTCAGAGTTAACTATGCTTTTTATTCTTTGTATCCGAGAACCTGTTCTATTAATTTTCTTGTTTCTGGATGCAATACCAATTTATCCTTGTTTGAAGCATACCAAGCCCAAACGTCAGGAGTTCCCTGCGCCCTCCCTGCCCCTCGCCAATCCGCAATCATTTCTAAAACATATTTCTTGGGAATTTCAATTGCTTTATATGAACAATTATCTCCCAAGCTTATCCAATATTGCCAATGATGCTTATTTCTGGCTTGGTGCCAAAACCAAGCAGATTCAAATCCATTGTTATTGTTTGCAAGCGGATTATATGCGCCAGTTTTATCACGAATGCCTTCAATCTTTTTCCCATTTTCATCAAAGAAAAATAGAGCATAGGGGATAAATTCTCGCTTTGTGAACTTGCTTAAATCATGCAGAATACCCTGTATCGGTATTCCCATTTTGCAACATTCAATAAACACAAACCATTTATGCCTTATTGTATATTCAAAATGTGCCCAATATTTTTTTCTATTTTTGAACATTTTACCTCCTATTAACAAATAAGGGCGAGGAGAATTATCTGCCCCGCCCAGTTTTAACAAATAAATCTGATTAAACTATTTTGGCTACTTCCTGATCCACCTCAAGCAAAATGTTTTGGATTGAAGACAGGTTATCGTCGCTGTAAGCAAAAGGGATATCCTTGTCATCAACATACAGCCGCTTTCCGAAAACCGCAAAATCATGGCCCGGATACTTTTTCTCAAGAGACGTAACAACGGTGTAATGGATAGTCTGCTGTCCAATATCAACGGTTGTTGGCTTTGCCAAAGTTTGCTTTTTCATAGAAGCACTCCTAATAGAATGGTGTAGATATTATATCAGAAAATTTCTGATATTCAACTTATGATTTAGGAACCCTTAAATGTTCCGACCAACCCTGATATATCTTAAATATGCCTTCTTGGTTCGATAATTCATAACTTAATCCCGCTGTGCTAAAAGAAAAAAACCTATCAAAAATTTCATCATAAAAAACCTTCCGTTCATTCCACTCTTCTTCGGAGCATGATTCATCTGGATCAACATTATCCCAATATCCGTAAAACTTTACCTGCGAATGCCCCTTGAACAGTTTTTCCGTTTCAGGAAACATGTGGAGTCCAAAAGGGATGATGCTCGTTTTATTCTTCCCAAAATATACCATAATAGATGCATCAAAGTTAAACGGAGTATTCTCTCCCCTTCTTATTTCATCCCGTAAAAATATTGGAAGATAAAATGGTTTTCGGTCCTCATAATACCTATTTGCATATTCTATGATTTTATCATGATCCCAATTCAGTAAATATTTGGTAGCATCGGTGATATACTGTTCACGAATTGAGAACAAGAATTCCATCAACTCTTGAGGTGATCCAAGCCATAAATGTCCTTCATAGATTTTTGTTGACATATTCACCTTCCAGAAAAGACTCAAGTTCTTTAATTGCGGTAAGGGTTAACGAATATTTTTCAGACGCTGTTTTAAAATAATTACTGAGATATGCCATTGCAAGAGATGTAACGATTATTATCGTTCCGATGCAATCTTCGCTATAGACCATTTTTAAAACATCGTCTCGATAAAACATCCTCAATATATAATCATTATATTCATTTTGCTTGAAAAACTTTTTCTTTTCTTTTATTATTTCATATATCTCGACACCGATATCAGTCCCATGTTTAATTCTAAAGATTCTGTTATCGATTGAAAGTTCGACCTCTTCATCATTTGAATAATATAAAACATTACGGAATATGTTTAACAGTTTAGGTCCCAGTGCTTCCATTCTGGGAGTAATTGCATTTTCAAGACCTTCCGCCTGTTTTTTAAGGTCGGTGATGTTATCGAGATTCATAAAATTCCTCCGCAATAGATTTACCGAGAATAGAAACAATCCACTCATTAGCCCAGTCCCAATCTGGTTTATCAGGCAATGTGCATTTTTCTTCGAGTTCCTTACATTCGGCGCGATAGGTGTCATACATTGACATCAAGTCAGGATACAGCACTTCACCAGACCTGATACGAATAATGTCATCCTTCAATTTCCCAATGATAGGATAATTGATGCGACCTTCGGTCATAAGCATTTTGACTTCACCGAGGAGCCTAATTAAATGGTATGCGTATTTGGTATCGTAGCATAGCCGTTTAAAATCTTCTGTTTCTACTCTCCACCCATATTCATTGAGTTCTGCGTTGAGCATTTCATGTGATCGCTTAAAGTTGTTGCCCTTATTGAAAGAAACGCACATGCATCTTCCATTTTTATAATATGAAAGAATAGAATTGAGTTTTTCTGATAATTCTTCAGACAGTGCTTCTTCTGTCGCAATCTTATCGGGATAATTTTCTTCGAGATGTTTTATAGCCTGTTGAAGACTAAAATATCGGCTTGCCTTAACGGTCAATTTGTCTTTTTGAGAAAGAGCATATCCAAGGAATCTATTGATAACGCTCTTGGAAATAATACGAGGATAGTTTTCCATTAAAGATTTAAATTCAGGTTCAAGAATGAGGATATTTTCCGGTCGAGCGAAAAGACATGAGACAATGTTGGGATTGTTTTGCAATGCCAAAAATAAATATTTAGGCAATGAATACGCAACATCGTCAATATCATCTGCCGTATTTCGCCTTCGAACGGAAGAATCTTTTGTTGAGGAATCTATAATATCCTCTTTATCGAGAGAAAGCAGTTCTTTGGCAGTAGGAATAAAAACCGACACATAATCTTCATCAGATTCTGGACGGTTAAGTCCGTATAAATGCGATCCTGCTCTTACTTTAAAAATTACTTTATGATTCTCTTTCATTTTCCCCTCTTGCGTCTAATATTATTTTTGTTTCTTGATCAACATATTTGACATGTGATTCAAGCATTAAAGTATAGGCTTCTTGAGTAATTAATCCATTTTTTTTCATTGTATGCGCAGTCGAAAGAATGGCTTCCCATTTTGATTTATATTTTGCTACTTCTGCAAAATTTTTATCTTTCCATGCTGTTATCAGCATTTGAAAATTCTCACGCTCTGATTCAAACAATGATTGCATATTTTTAATCCGAGCAATGTTGATTCCTCTTTTTACCGCATCGTATCGTTGAAGAGAAAAATTAATTGTCATTAATCCCAAGCCTATCATGTAGACAAAATGTTCGGGGTTTATAATGACAATAGTGGTTGCCACTATAAGGGTCATACCGATAAGTATGAATGCGAATATCATTTCCGTGCGTATATACTTATATAAGTCTGTTTTTTTGTCTGGCTGTTGCATAAGTATATTATATCAGAACTTAGCCATAATTCAATAAAAAAAAGGACGACCGATTTCTCAGTCGTCCTCGTAGGATGCCGCCTTCTTGTTGTAGTTCAGGAGTGGGCGGCGGGGGTAGGGTCCGGGACCGGCACCACGGCGGGTGTCTCCGGGGCGGTGACGGTGGCGACGACCTGAGCCTTGTCGCCCATCTTGGAGGCGGGCTTCCGGGTCACGGTCGGCATCTTCGGGGTGCCGAGGTTGACCTTGGGAGCCTTCTTCTGGCTCACAACCGCCTTCTTGGTGGCGGGCTTCTTGGTCGCCTTGGTCGCCTTGGTCGCCTTGGTCGCCGTCTTGGCGGGCTTTCCCTTGGTATCCTTCGCCTTGGTTGCCTTGGCGGGCTTCTTCGCGGTCTTCTCCTTGGCGTCCTTCGCCTTCAGGGCGGCGCGGGCGGCCTTCTCGGCGGCGGACAGCTCGGGGCGACCGCGCTTCCTCGGCATCTTGGCGCGGGCGGAAGCCGTCAGGGTCTTGCCGACCGCCTTCGAACCCATGGCGAGGGAACGGAGCAGGTCGGTGTTCTTGGCGAGAAGTTCGCGGGGCGCCTTGGCGAGCAGGGCGGCGAGATCGGCGTCCGCCTTCTCCTTGGCCTTGGTCATCGCCTTGAACTTGTCGAAAAACTTGTCCATGTCCATCTGGACCTCCTTCATGTACTGAACCTCCATGCGGAGATTCATTCTGTCACAGAACCTTGTCGTTCTTGCCCGACAAATTAATAATACCACACATCCAAAAATAAATCAAATTTATTTGGAAAATAATTTGTCTATCAAGAGCATTTTTTTTACTCTCGCATATCGCCAATTAATCCACCAATTAGCAAAAATCTTATAGACTCTCTTGTCACCCTTATTGGATTCGAACTCTCTAAGCAATTCTTCTATAACATAATTGTTCATCGGATTTCTTTCATATCTATCAAGAATAGATTTGAACCAATTAATGCAAAAAATAAACATATGTAAATTTGAATGGTGTAATTGCCACCCATGTTTGCTTCGAATCTGAGCTTCAATCTTAGACTTTCTCGAAAGAATGTTACCCTGTTCATCACCCTCATATTCGAACTTAATTTTCCATCGAACGAAAAACAGATTCAGCAGTATGAAATCTTCGTCATGTTTTTCAAGTTCGATTTCTTTTTTCTTTGCCCAAGAGTTCATTGGCACGGTATATGGATATTTCTCCTTCATTTCAAGGTAATTGGTATTCAGTCGATAAGACTCTCCCATATGATCCCAAAACACGAAAGAATGGGTAACACAAGAGGTATTGGAGCAAATAAAGTATTCTTTTGCGCATGGCTCGTCATTTGGGGAACAGACATGCTCTTCAAGTGTCTCATATTTCTTGAGTCCTTCGCCAAGAATTAGTTCTGATTTGCATATCGGACAAAGCATGTTTCCCTCCAATATCTATAAGATATTATATCAATTAAAGATAAAATACAAGAGGATTAGAATGAAATTTAATCAATTAATAACAGAACTGGATCAACAAAATATCTTCAATGATCCTCAAAGTATAAGAAAAGGATACGAAGGTTGGAAAGATTTATCCAAATCACCAGAAGGATTCAAGAAAAATGCAATACGACAAACAGTTTCTGTATATTACCTTGAATATGCATTTTCTGAGAAAATCAATAAGGGATATTTGTGGATAAAGTGTACTTATAATTCTCATAGACTTAAGTTCTTTAGTATTAAAGAAGGAGAGCAAACGATTTTACAAGGTAAAAGATCGGAAATTGTTGGGTATATGAAATCATCCTTTGATAATGTTGTTTCAGACTATTCGGCTAATTTTATATGGGATAAAGAATCATTAAATAAAATAACATCCATGATTACATCAATGATGGTTAATGACACCGATAGAAACGGCGCACTGTCTACACCGGACAACAATGGACTAAAATTTTCCATCAACAAGCGAACCAACTGGGATGGTAAATTACTTATCAATATGGAACTAAGTGATAAATATCCAGAAGGGAAATATTATTTCGAATATGTTGACATTCCTTCTGGCGAAAAGGAACGGATTGATTCAAGATTTAAAAAGAAATCGACTTCAGTCAAAACACTTGTCTTTAAAGATAATGCTCAAAAATCCGGGCAATATATCATTTCAGGGAATAAGTTTAACCTTGAAGATATTCTTGATTCCATCATGGGGTATAAAGAAAAAGAAACTGTATATCCCAAAACAGAATTCGACAGCCATACTTTTTCGGGCGTCAAAAAGTTTAAATTTGATGCCAAAAAAGATAAACTAAATTAAACTGGAATATCGTCCTTCGGGTATATTTCGACCACTAGCGGCGAAAGAAGCCGATAGTTGAGGAGTCCATATCCGAAGGGAGAAGTTGGCTTGGGATCGAGAGTAAGGCACTCTTTTATTGTCGCAATACCGCCAGCATCATCGAGATAGAAAACATTACCCTTTCGCCTATATTTCCTTTCATCAGCCTTAAGCATCCGCTCAACGCAGAGAATTTGATCCTCTATGAGAGAATGGATATATTTATCTCGTTTCTTCTTGAATGAATCTGACAAAACTATCGGAGTATGCGACCGCCTGACAAAAACAAGATTCTTGTCATCTAACATGATGTCGGTAATTTTGCAGGAAAAGAGAAAGTGCTTGACATGAGTGTATGCAGACTTGGCTTCTTCAGCAGTCTGAAAAGTGAGGACATTGGGCTTGCTGTCAAAGCGGAGATAATCCGCACTGGTAGAAACGAGCGTTCCAACCAGTTGTTCGACCTCTTCCTCGAAGGTCAATCCAATGTACTTCACCTTCATCATATTCCACCACCTTCTCCATCACTATACCACAAGGTGGAAAATAAATCAAATTTTTAATTGAATAAAAAAGCACCCGATTAAGGGTGCTTTTGGCTAGATGATGAATCCTGTTTTCCCGACACAGTTCTTCAAGACAATATCAAGCCCATTGGACTGATGGAAAATCACGATAGACGCCTCTGCGGCATCCGCTGTGCTAATCTTGAAGTCAATAAGGGACGGGGGAGCCTTTCCAAGCATCCCGCCCCTTATGTCGTCATCGGTCAAGAGGATGGCTATCCCCTTGGTCACCGGTTACCGCCCGGAAAGGTTGAACAGAAGCGGAGAAGTGCCAGCCTGTACGTCAGGCACCAGCTTGATACCCTTGTCTGCCGCCATGCGGATGTAGTAGGCAAGTGCCTCCTTGTACGCGACATCAGCCATGGCAGAGTTGATCTGGGTCATCTGTGCCCTGACCTGTGCCGTGCGCACCTGTGCTTCTGCCGCCGCCCGCTCGTTCTCAGCAATAACCTTGGCATCGATAGACTGCTGGATCGCCGGATTGTCGGGAATGATGCCGCCGTAGAGTCCAATGCCGTAAATGGTAATGCCGTACTGGGTGTATGCCTTCGCCAGCTCGGTCTGAAGGAAGGCGACAATTTCAGCCTTACGAGCAATCATTTCCTCGTATTGCATCGTGCCGACCTTGGAGCCAAGAATAGAAGTAACGGTGGCGTAAATTTCCTTGTCCATAACTTCCGCAAGCGGGCGGTTGTTGTAGAAGTACAGGTACTTGGCGGTTTCGGATTCGTCGATTCGCGCCGAAAGAGAAATGCCAAAGGTTACGCCCACAGAACTCCGGGTCTCGAT
>CAZLSE010000019.1:0-26856 GCA_964562055.1 uncultured Gammaproteobacteria bacterium | reverse complement strand
TATTCGAAAATAAATTCGAACTGTAATCGTTACTATACCTGACGCAAAACCGTTTACGGTTGGTATATACTGTTATTAATAGTAATAATCCAAAGGGGGGTGATTTTTTATATGCCAAATATTCAATCAGCCAAGAAAAAAATGAGAAAAGACGTGACCAGAACTAGCAACAACGCACGGTATCTGAATGCAATAGAAAAAGCGGTTAAAGCATTGTTTAAGTTTAAAACTGGTGAAATCGACACAGAAAAGGTAAAAAAGACTGTTTCCCTAATCGACAAAGCAGCGAAACGAAAGGTTGTTCACAAAAACAAAGCGGCACGACTCAAGTCACGAATTAGCAAGTTGAGTTCAAAGAAGAAATGAAGAAATATCGAATAAATCTTTTGCCTGAAAAGGAAAAAGACTTTCTCGATAAGAGTATTTATTTTGTACTGCATTATTTGCGATATGTTCTTGTTTTGACTCAAATTGTGGTTATTTCTGTATTTTTTTATCGTTTTAAGATTGATCAGGAGATTATCGACCTTAAAGACGAGCTCAATCAAAAACAGGAAATAGTCGCCGTATCTGAACCTCTCTTGGAAGAGGCAAAAATAGTTGATACAAAGACTAAAGTGATTAGGCAAATTTTATTGTCTCAGTCGCAATTTGCAGAAGCTTTAACCTATTTTCTTGATACATTTCCTTCCGATCTAACAATTCGAAGAATTGAGATCCAAAATGGAGAGTTTAAATTTGAGGCACAAACAAGAAATCCAGAAATTATCAGGTCCTATACTGAGCGGTTGCGAAAAGAGCGTAGATTTAAAGTAATCAATCTCGGCACGATACGTCGAACAGATGATCGATTTATTATTCCGCTTACACTTTCAGGTTTTCAGTTGGCTGCAACACGACAATGATAAATAAAAACTCGATAAAAAGAACATTGCAGATGAAGAAGGCTACAGATTATAGCTATACCATCTTATTTTTCCTCTCATTTTCATTCTTTACATTCTTTGTCATACGACCAAATATTGTAACTATTCTCTCTCTTCAAGAAGAAGCAGGCAGGCTTAAGATATTAGACGCAGGGTATGAAAATGTAATTCGTAAAATCGTTGATATTCAGACGTTTCTTGAAACGAATCGGGAAAATTTATATTTATTAGATGAGGCATTACCCAGCTCACCCAACCTTAATAAAATCGTAGATGACACTCAATATGCCGCATCAGGTTCGGCTCTTAATCTAACGGCAATGACGATCAATAAAGTTGATTTGAAAGATACAGAGAGAAAAACCGAAGAAAAAAGTGTCATAATCAATATAGAAGCAGATGGTACGTTTGTTCAGACAAAAAATTTTATTAGTGAAGCTTTAAATGATAGGCGACTAAAAAATATTCGTCGTATTGTGCTTGATCAAGATACAGTTGCGGGTAGTAGTAGCGGCAATTTGAAGTTGCTTATTGATGTGGAGGGTTTTCATTTATGAAAGGAAAAGAAATATTTATCCTATCGTTGGGAGTATTCTTAACCATCGTTGCGTGGATGATGTTAGATATTTATCATATTCGGACTAAAATTAACGAGCAAATCAATATTAAGCCGGCACAAGTCCCTGATTATCAAATGGACGAGACTATAATTGACATATTAAGGGAAAAAGTAGAGTAATTATGATTTACAGCAGATTGATCGCCAAGTTTAAAAAGAAAGAAGTATTCTCTATAAAGAGCATGGCTTTTGTTGCATTTATGTCTGTAACTCTCTTCCTAATAGTGTATACAAGGTCCCTATTTATTGCGCAAGGATGGATACAGCAAAATACACTGCTTGAAACAGTTATTGCCAATATTACTCCAACCAGCTTTGATATTGTTTGGACGGACAAAACAACTGAAACTGAGCGATGGGTGGAATGGGGAACTAAACTGTATGTATATCCCAACAAAGCATATCCTCAAAAGAAGGGTGATGCATATATCGTGTCCATAACGAATTTACAGCCTCAAAAAGAATATTATTTCCGGGTACGAGCCGGAACTTTTACTTTAACGAAAGGGAAGGACTCTTATTTTAAAGTTGTTACCCCAAAGCAGAGTAAACAAAGGCCAGTATCACCCGCATATGGTAAAGTAATCATGGCATCAGGGAAGCCACCGGTTGGCTCTGTACTTATTTATGAAATAGAAAATAAGTATCCACTCATGACCGAAGTTAAATCATCTGGTGAGTGGCTTATTCCCCTTACAGGTATTGTATCGAAGTTTACAAATGAACTTTCAGTGGTCCGCGATGAGGAGCCCGTGCAAATTCGCATAATTGGTCAACAAGGAGTTATTGCGCGTGGTAGAGTTGTGCATACACGCCCTGTGGTGGGTATTTTACAGGCGAATTTGTTTACCCGTCTTGACGAGAAAGCGGGAAATAACACAGGAGTTTTGGGTGAGTTTACGAATAGAAGCGAAGAGGATATATTACAGCCTCAAATAATCTATCCGAAGGAACGTGCTCTTGTTCCGGGAAATACACCACTTATACGTGGAGTAGGCGTTCCTGATAAGGAGGTTTCTGTATTAATTCAGGGTCCTAAACTTCAGTATGCATATCGGTCGGTGATTAATTCAAAAGGAGAGTGGATTGTTCAGTATCCGCTTGCACTGGAACAAGGCACATACACGATTACTGCGTCAACTGTAGATAAAAGCAACCTACCATTTAGTGTTCGAAGAACATTTACCATCATCAAAAGCGGTGAGCAAGTATTAGGTGAAGCAACCGGTTCGCCTACGCTTGCTCCAACTTCGACGGTACCAACACCCACTTTTGCGCCATCACAACCTTCACCAACGCGCACAGCTGTACCCACGGTAGGGTTGACAGTTTCCCCAACTCCGGTGTTGCCAACATATGCCATGCCAACTCTTATCCCCACTAAACCCTCAACGGTCATGCCTACCGCCATTCCTAATCTCGGCGGAGGAGCATCACTGTTTGGTGTTGTAGCGGTTGTATTCATACTTGTTGGATCGATTTTTGTTCTTGCGTTTTAGCTTTCTCCCCTGCTACAATGAAATGAAATATGACTTCGTTTATTGAGTTTATTGTTTCGGTCAATAAAATCGCTTTATTAGCCTTCTTTGCGGTACTTGGATTCTTAGTTTATGAAGTGAAAAGAATGCGAGATGAAAAAAGAAAGCACGAAAAGCCATCTGTTCCTGTTCTTGATCTAACAAAAAAAAGCGAGGTACAGAAGATTTCATACACACCACTCCCCCAAACGCCAAAAAAAGAATCTTCTATTACTGGAGTAATTATTATCGGAATTATTGCCTTTTTAATAGTTGTGGGCCTTGGTATCTATTTGGTTCGTTCTCAAGTGAATGAAAAAAAATCAATGCCCACAGCGCCCATCATTACTGAAATTTCTTCTGCGGGATTACGCATATACGATAAAGAATGGAACGAGTATTCTGATTTGAATGTAAAAAGACCCCAACCTGGCGAACTGGTATATATTGGCATACAGACTATTCAGGAAGCAGACATAGACAGAGCGCGCATTAAGATAAACGAAAAAGATTGGAAAATAAATGACATTACAACTTCATTTAACGATGAACGTCAAGTATATTATAAGGAGTACGTTATTGCCACAGGTACCGCGTTATTACAAATTTCAGCTCAGTTGCACTCGGCGAGTGATGGGTGGCTTGGAGATTAGAGGACATGCAAAAAAATAGTAAGGTGGTAACTATCGTTCTTTTTGGGATGACTGTTGTCCTATTGGGTGCTACTATCTACATAAGCACCCTCCTTAACGATGCAAACAATGCGCCAACTCAGATTAAAAAAACTAAAGCGAGCGCCCAAACGTATAACAAAACGGTAAATTTACAAGATTCATTTAATGAATTTGGTGAAGATTCCACAAATCAAGTTCCGGGACCGACTGATGTTGTTCCGTCATCAGAACCTACGCTCATCGCACAAGCACCCACTCTTACCCCTACTGTAGTTATGTCACGCGCGCCGACAACCACTCCAACGGTTGCTCCCACTCTTACGAACACACCAACACCCACACTACAGCCACTACTTGCTTATAAAAGTACAACAAATAGCCAAACACCAACGTTAATACCGATAGCAGAAACTGGAGGGCAAAAAGAAGTAACAAAGACGCCTTCACCTACCAAAAAGATCGAACCAACGATAGTATCAAATCTTCCTGAGGCGGGATGGATACAAACATCTACCATCCTCTTTATAGTGGCAACCGCTACAATTCTTTTTTCTTTGTTATTTTAATCCCTTACAATTACTAATTTTTAGCAGCATTTACTACTGCGATAAATTGTGCTGGGTCAAGCGTAACCTTTCCGATTAGAAAACCGTCTATTTCACCAGTTTTAAAATACGCTAGAGCGTTTTCGGCGTTAACCGATCCACCGTATATAAAAATTGCATCCGTCGGCAGTTTAATTTTTTGTTTCATAACGCAGGTTTCCTCCGGTGGTTCATTTTTCCCTGTACCAATTGCTGCAACAGGCTCGTAGGCGATGAAGCGAACACCGATTGGAATTGGATCTTGGTGGGTTCGTACGCAGTAAATCGGTTCAATGTTATATTGCTTTGCATGAGTGACTTTGTCAAAAAGCATTTGATCGGTCTCACCAAACAATTTTCTCCTCTCACTATGTCCAATAATGGTATACGAAACTATTCCTGAGAGAGATTGCGCAGTAACCTCTCCTGTAAAACTTCCGTTTGCATACGAGGAAACAGTTTGCGAACCTACAAATACGTTTTGCAATGATGTGAGAGACTCTAAAAGATAATCAAGATGGGATAGCTGCGGAAATAGTCCAACGGTAACGTGAGGATTGGGTACATACATTTTTTTAAATTCATCTACCCATGTGTGCATTTCGGTGCGTGTTTTATTTGCCTTAAAGTTACCCAATATATACCGCATAGAGAGTGTACAATCTAAAATACTAATGGTTTTATATTATACGGTATGAAGGAAATAGAATTCAATAAACTAAATAGCGCACAACAACAGGCGGTTACAAATACAAATGGCCCCTCCATTATTCTTGCAGGTGCCGGGTCTGGCAAAACACGTGTCTTAGTACATAAAGTACTCTATCTCATAACGCAAAAAAAAGTTGATTCTTCGCAGATTGTCATGATCACTTTTACCAATAAAGCCGCTGCAGAGATGAAACTGCGTATCGAACAATATGAAAAAAGAAAACTGGGTTTTGTTGGAACCTTTCATTCATTTTGTGCGATGTTGCTTCGACGGTATGCCGGTCGGCTTGGATATGGTCCAGATTTTGTCATATTTGACGATGACGATCAAACTGCATTAATTAAAGACTTATTAAAAAAGTATGATGGGTACGAAAAGTTTACACCTTCTTACGTTTCTTATTTAATTAGTTCGGCAAAAAATCAACTTATCGTACCGGAGAAGTTTACCGTATATTTCCCAGATTTCCGAGCAGCGAAAGTAGCTATTTTTTATGAACAATACCAGGATCGACTTAAAAAAAACAATGCATTTGATTTTGACGACCTCATTATGAAAGTTGTAGAACTTATGCGCATCGATTCCGATGTAAGACAACGGATTCATGCGTTATATAGACATATTCTCGTTGATGAGTTTCAAGATACCAACTATGCCCAGTACACCTTAACAAGACTTCTTGCCGAACATTCTCAAAATATTACCGTTGTCGGTGATTTTTCTCAGAGTATTTATTCTTGGCGGGGTGCCGATATCCGTAATCTTGAAAAATTTCAGGAAGACTTTCCCAGTGCAAAAACGTTTGAGCTCGAAGAAAACTATCGATCCACTCCGCCAATATTAGATTTTGCCTATTCAGTAATTTCGAAAAACAACGGTCATCCCATTCTAAAATTGAGAACGCAAAAAATAGGAGGTAAGAGTATAACCATAAAACAACTCAAAAACGAAGAAGATGAAGCGCTTTTTATCGCACATGAAATTGAACATCTGCGCTCAACCTATGCGTATAAAGATTTTGCAATCCTATATCGGATTAACGCGCAATCGCGTGCGATTGAGGAGGTAATGCTCCATTACAACATACCGTATGTGTTGATTGGCGGTATTCGTTTCTATGAGCGGAAAGAAGTGAAAGACATTCTCTCATATCTTCGATTGATTATAAATCCCAATAATGAAGTTGCAGAAGACAGAATTAAAAAAATGGGAAAGAGGAAATGGCAGTCATTTAGAGATACACTTGAGGATTTACGAAACGATAAAGATGCGAAGGATACCCACGAGCTAATAGAAAAAATATTACTGGTAACTTCATATGATGAGCAGTATAAGACAAGCAATCCAGAAGACTATGCGCGACTTGAGAATATTAAGGAGTTGAAGGGTGTTGCTTTAACATATCCTAAACTTGATGCGTTTCTCGAACAAGTAGCGCTTGTTGAGTCAGAATATTCCGAAGGGGAGAAAAAAAATCGAGAAGAAGGAGTCCGCCTTATGACGCTTCATCAGGCAAAGGGATTGGAGTTTCCGGTCATATTCATTATTGGGGCTGAGGAGGGTGTGTTACCCCACTCAAGATCGGTGAATGACTACTATCAGCTTGAGGAGGAGCGACGGCTGATGTATGTTGGAATCACTCGGGCAAAAGAGCGCTTGTATGTAACCCACGTCCGTCGCCGCTTTATGTTTGGGAGACGCATCGACTCTGTACCCTCTCGGTTTATTGCAGATGATAGTGAGGAGTGGTAGAATTGGCTATGCACAGAGTGATAAGGCGGATTTCAACAGTCTATACAGAATGTATTGTATTTTTACTTCATTGTGTTGGGCATATTCCCCTTCATCATGTGCGTCGATTTTGGTATCGTCTCGCAGGGATGCAGATTGGAAAGGGAACTTCAATTCATACTGGTCTTCGCCTGTATAACCCTTCACGAATTGTCATAGGTGACGACACAGTAATTGGCGAAAGCGCTGTGTTAGACGGGAGAGATAGTCTGATAATCGGAAGCCATGTGGCTTTTGCTACCGGAGTAATGGTTTACAACTCTCAGCATGACATTCGTGATCCGCAGTTTAAAGCAGTTTCAAAACCGGTTCATATCGAAGACTATGTTTTTGTTGGTCCCCGAGCAATTATTCTTCCTGGTGTTAAAGTTGGAAAAGGAGCGGTTATTGGTGCTGGTGCAGTGGTAACAAAAGATGTCCCTCCCGGCACAATTGTTGGAGGCGTTCCTGCCCAAGAAATTGGAAAAAGGGGATTAACTGAATATACCTATAAACTTGGTCGCGCTGCATGGTTTAGATAACTAGTTAGTCTGCAGTGCCCACGAGGAACACCGCCCTCCATGGGCGAAACCATACATTGAAGTCCTTTTGGAATAGTACTTCGTTATTTTTTGTCACCTTATACGAATATTGTGAGCGCGCGCCTAGTGCGGCATATTCAACCTGTCGGGTTATTCCTCGCTTTAAAGTTGGATCATCTTGGTAAAGTGGCTCGTCAGGACGTGAAACATTTGTTATTATGGGGTCGGTAAGTTCAACATTTCGCCCATCCTTTTTGCCATAAAACCGATAAAATAGTTGCTTTTTTTCTTTGTCAGCGGCAGTCTCAATCAAAATACTCGCAGGAGTGTCGTTTACAAATTTTAAGTCTACGGTTGGAGCATAAACGGTAGCATCAAGTCCAGGTTTAGCATCGTTTTCATAATAACCAACTCGGTAAGCGTGAGAATGATGTTCAGAAATTGGCAGTCCAGTGTTTAGTGCCGCACGAAACAGAGTGGTGGATACCTGGCAAATGCCACCACCATCACCAAGTACCGTCTTACCCTCTTTGATAATATATGCCGGTTTGTAACCTGTGTGAGATGATATGTCTCCAATATGCTCATTAAAGGAAAAAGTGGCACCTTTTGGAATCAAAATACCATTTAGTTTTGAAGTACCAAGAAGCACATTATGTTCACGTTCAGGTATGCTATGCGTATAATCAGAACGACCTTCCCCAATAAGCTCTTCTATACCAAGCGTATTTGTTTGTGACAAAGTGACGGATGGTTTTAAAATGTGAACAACTACATCAACGGAGTTTGCTTTTTTATTGGACAACCAACTTTGAATTACTGTATCTATTTGTTTTTTTGTTGCGGGTTTATCTATTGCGAGCCCATCCTCTTCCTTTTGGAAAGCAGTAACTTTGTTGTCTTCAAACTGAAAAGTGGCATTTATCGGTTTTTTTTCGTAGAGAACTTCCACGTGCGACAACGCCGCGTTAATACTCTCGACAGAGTAGTTTACCGTTATTGGAAAATCATATTTTTTAAGACCGGTAAGAGATGTAAAAGTTTGCGCTATTCGTGAGGGGAAGTGTGGCGAGCGCCCCACAATATAGGCTTTTTCAAATGCCTGATTTATATCTACTTGAGGTCGGAGGAGTTCGGATGAGAATGTGGCGAATGGTTCTTTTTCATAGACCAACGTAAGCTCTTTTGCAGAAATAGACTCCTGAAGATCCGCAAATAAAAGGAAGACCTCAGTCTTGTTCAAATTGTGAACCGATTTGCCAGCAATATACGTATTTGGAAATAGGCGATCACCATAGGATCTTCCTGCTAACACCATCAAAACCACAAGGAGTGAAAATGATATAAAAAAGAGCAAAAAAACAACTGTAAATCTGTATCTATGAGGACGTCTCATATTTTGTTATCATACAGTATGGATGATAATAGGCAAAATGGCAATGGCGGACCAGTGTTTGAAACTGTTCCCATAGAACAACCACCAGCTAATCAAGCGCAACCTGAACAGGAACAGCTTATGCCGGAGGAACTTGCGCCAACTATTGAAGGTGAAAATCAAGCTGAGGCAACACAACTTCAGCCTGAGGTGGTGCCAATTGAGGCGGAACCTCAGGCTGTGTATAAAGAACATAGTTCTAAGCTACCCATCATAGCCGGTGCAGTGGTTGTATTTATTATCGTATTTATTGGCATCCTTTTTGCCTTGCTTGGAGGAAATAAAGCGAAGAAAGCCACGCCAAAACAAATTACCCTATCTTATTGGGGGTTATGGGAAGAAAAAGAAGTGATGGATGTACTTATCAATGAATATCATCGCAATAATCCAGGGGTTCGCATTCAGTATGAAACGAAATCACCTCAAGACTATCGTCAAAAGTTACTTACATGGTCGCAAAAAGGACAAGGTCCCGATATTTTTCGGTTTCACAATACATGGCTACCCCAAATACAAGATGTTGTGGCACCTCTGTCTGAAACTGTTATGACTGGTGCTGAATTTGAGAGGACTTTTTATCCAATTCATGCGAAGGATTTAAAAATTGGGAGAGGTATTTACGGCATGCCGCTCATGGTTGATTCTATGGTGCTTCTGGTAAATGAAGATCTTCTTAAAAAGGCCGGCATATCAACACCTCCAAATGACTGGGATGAATTAATTTCAACAGCAACGCAGGTAACGGTGAAAACAAAGGAAGGTGAACTTGTCACAGCAGGAATTGCGCTTGGAACAGCCAATAACATTGAGCATTTTTCAGAAGTTTTTGGTCTTATGCTCCTGTTAAACGGGGGAGACGTTGCGGCGCTTAATTCGACGGAGGCAATAGGGGCTCTTGAAGCATATCGCCGATTTGCCGAAGAACCAAACAATGTGTGGAGCGACTTAATGCCAAACTCAATCACTGCCTTTATGGAAGGAAAGGTTGCCATGATATTCGCGCCGACATGGGAACTCTACACCATAAAAGCAACAGTTCCGCAAATGAAGATTAGTGTTTTACCTATACCAGCTCCGCCCGGAAGTAGTCAACTATCGCTTGCCTCATACTGGGTAGAGGGCGTTTCCCGCATGAGCACACATCAAGAAGAAGCCTGGAAATTTTTAAAGTACCTCGCCTCAAAAGATGGCCAGACTAAAATGTTTGAAATTCAAAGCACGATTCGTCCTTTTGGAACGGCATATGCACGCCAAGACTTGGCTGAGCTTCTGGTACAAGATGATGTTCTCGGTCCTGTGGTTAAGATGGCAAGTGAAGACAAACTCCTATCACTTCCTTTAGTTTCTCGAACATTTGATGATGGACTTAATGACGAGATTGTGCGGTATGTGGAAAATGCAATTAATGCGTCTGCCCAAGGAGTGTCATATAAAGAAGCGTTGTTGACTGCACAGAAAGGTATTGATCAGGTGTTGCAACGGTATAAAATTGAGTAGAATTAGCGTATAGATATGAATATCCCGTTTTTTTCGAAAAAAAATGATTCCGGTGGAGTGTATTGCGGAATTCTCCTGAAAGAGTCAAAAGGGGTGTGCTATTTATTTACTAAAACTCCAACCAAAGTGGTGCTCACCGCTGAGCAGTCGTTTACGTATTCCGATGGATGGGAACGAATTATTGAAGATGTAGATGAAGTGCTGGCAATTCTCGAACAAGGAAAAGAAACACATCAGCGCGCAACCCATTGTATTTTCTTTCTTTTTTCCCATCTTATCGATCCAACTACGAAAGAAGTAGCTAAACCTTATATAGGCAAGATGCGAGAGTTAGTAAAGTCTTTAGAATTTAAACCTGTTGGCTACATCGAAGTTATAGATGCAGTACATGAGTTTCTGGAAAATAAAAAACAAACGCATCTTTCGAGCATTGTAATTGAATTGGACGACCACTCCATTTGTGCATTTCTCTATAAGGGTGGTCACAAAATATTTACACAGTGTGTTGAGCGCACTGAAGCATTTGCGCATGATGTAGAACATGCGCTTAATTTGAAAAAAGAGCAACATGTGTTCCCAACGCAAATGTATTTATACGACTCAAACGACCTGCATAAAGAATCATCTGCACTCCTTATGCACAATTGGAGTAAAGATGCCTTTATTCATCCCCCACGAACAACAATTATTCAACCAGAAGAATTAACGCACGCTCTCACTGAGCTTTTAAACAAACAACTTTGCGGCACGCCCACAACTGCGCCTTTTGAAGACAAAGAAGAAGAGCAAAAAAAAGAAGTTATGGGCTTTGTTATTGGCAAAGATATTACGCAGACAACCGAGGTACAGAAACAACCATTTCACCTGAATATGTTACAGATTCCGTTACCCAAAATTATGCTTCCTAATCTTTCCCGGTTGCCCATCTTACCCATACTGTTTATACTTCTATTCCTTGGCGGAATAGTAGGGTTTGTACTTTTTTATCTACATAAAGCAACCGTACTTGTTCGTATCCCGGTTCTTAATGCAAAAGACACAGTTTTGGTTACCGCAAACAGTAAACCCGCAGAAGATGAGGTATTACTCTCAAGCATATCTACCCCTTTTTCAATAAGTGATAAAAGGGAAACTACTGGAAAAAAAGATATTGGAGAACGTGCGGGTGGTGAAATAAGTCTTTATAGTTATGAGGAAAAAGAAATTACGCTGTCCAAAGGGAAACTGTTAAGTGTAGGTTCCACCAATTTTGAACTTGATGAGGATGCTTCTCTTCCGCCTTCGCAATTTGCAAGTGATGGTATTACAAAAACACCAGGAAAGGTAAAAGCAAAAGTAAGAGCCTCATCAATAGGACCCGAGGGTAATTTGGAAAAAGGTAAACGATTTACTGTTGATGGATATTCGTCAAATGTTGTATTTGCGATTAACGAGTCTGCATTGAGTGGTGGTACAAAAAAAACGGTGCGTACCATTGCAAAAGCAGACGTAGACTCAATAAAGGAAACGGTAAATGAACGTGTAAAAAAAGATATTCTTTCAAAACATAAAAATGATGTAAAGCATTTTACTGTTCCCGATCTGACGAGCGTGCGTATAGAAAAAGAAGAATATTCCGGCGAGATTGGGGAAGAGGCGACGGTGGTTACGTATAAGATTAGTGGGCAAGTTACGCTATTCCAGATTCCTCAACTATCCATTAGGGATGCTGTTCAAACTAAGCTTGAGAATGAAAAGAAAGAAGGATATTCAACCGATTCTGTTCGTTTTGAAATTACAAATCAGAAAGAAGATACAAAAAATACTAAACTGTCTCTTACTGTTCAAGGAGAGGCCACTTTCAGTAAAACGTATAATGAAAAAAACCTAAAAGAATCACTTAAAGGTGTATCTTTGGAGTCTTTAAATAAAGTGGTAAACGAGACATATGGACTCTCAACCGAGCGGGTTGTAATTTCTCCATCTATTCCACCTCTCAACTCAATTCTTCCTTTTTTTGTTCAAAACATACAGATTGAGACATTAAAATAAGGTATCTACTATGGCACTACATGTTTATATGAAAGAGAATACTTCTCCAAAAAGAAAAGTCATAAATTATATATCTTACGTGACTTTGACCATTGGGCTTATTCTTATGTTTTGGTCATTTTATCCTGTTATATCATTTGAGTTATACTCACGTTTTATCTTGAAAAATGGACTTCAGTCGCCTCTCGCGGGAACGGTGGCTTCTTCAGTGCGTGAGGCACAGTCGGTATTGGGTACCACAGATGCATTTTCAAGCAATTTAAAAGATTTCACTCAGGCACACCTTTGGTTTCCATCTACAAAACAAGAGGAAAGTGCTGTAAAAACGGGTATAAAAGAATACTCACTTACTATTCCCAAAATCAATATACAAAAAGCACATGTTATGGTTGGTTCTGATGATTTAACAAAAAGTCTCGTACACTTTTTACCAAGGACAATGCCAGGAGAATTTGGGAATGTTGCAATATTTGGACATTCTACACTTCCTCAACTGTACAATGAAAAAGACTACAAAACAATATTTACCTACCTTCCTTCACTTGAGAAAGGCGATACGATACTTGTTAATGTCGGCGATCTTGAGTATGAGTATGAGGTTTACGATATGTTTGTAGTAAACCCCGATAAAGTATCAGTTCTTGATCAACAGTATGATGCATCATACCTTACCCTTATAACCTGTGTGCCACCCGGCACATACTGGAAACGTCTTGTCGTGAAAGCAAAGTTACTACGTCTCCCCCAGTAATACGTACCCTTGTTTTATCCTATAATATATGATATAATCTGCAAATGGAATTGCAGCCTCAGCGGAGCCTTAGATTAGTCTATCGAAAATTTACGTCATTTTTATATTTTATTCTTTATATTTTTGTAACCTTTTTTGTTTCGATTGGTGAAGTTAACCAGGCCATAATATTGTTTTGCACAAGGAGTATTGCTTTTATTGTAAAAAAAATTGGAGAGTTGACCTGGGGAAATAGGAGACGAGTTGTTGCTGCAGTCGGAGGTTTACTATGGGGGATAGGTTTTATTTTCCGAGTAATTATACAAAGCATTTTTTATGTGGTTCACAGCATTCTTGTTTTTCCTTTTCGAGTTATCACTTTTATATTATCGCCTGAGTTACGTTTTTTTATTTTTGGTGTTTTTGTTTCTTTATTTGGACTTTTTCTTTATAATTCCTACCAGTTTGTAGTGGCACTTCCATCACCTACAGATATTGGTAAATTAAACTATCCACTGTCAACACATATCTATGACAGAAACGGTAAGTTGCTTTACGAAGTCTATAAAGAACAAAACAGAACTCTCGTGCAACTAAGTGATCTTCCAAAATATGTTTCAAACGCCACTATTGCAATCGAGGACAAAGATTTTTACATCCATGATGGAGTGTCGCCAATTGGAGGAATACTTCGCGCAGCTAAGGAAATGATAGTAAATAAAAACATTCAGGGAGGCTCCACGCTAACTCAGCAGCTTGTAAAAAGTGCGCTACTCACTCCAGAACAGACAATTGAACGTAAACTGAAAGAAATCCTCCTTGCCCTCTGGACTGAAAAGCTATTTTCTAAAGAAAAAATATTGGAGATGTACTTAAACCAGGTTCCCTATGGTGGGTCTTCATACGGAATTGAAGAAGCGGCAAAATCGTATTTTTCAAAATCGGCGAAAGAATTGACCATTACGGAAGCAGCATTTTTAGCGGGAATGCCTCAAGCTCCCTCAGTTTATTCTCCTTATACCAATCCGACTCTTGCAAAAAAAAGAAGAAATGACGTGTTAAGGAAAATGTACGATCAAAAGTATATAACAAAAAATGACCTTGACTTGGCATTGAAAGAAGACCTTAAGGTTACTCCACCCCAGATAACTATTCAGGCCCCTCACTTTGTATTTTATGTGAAGGAAAGTCTTGAACAGCAGTACGGAATACAGCGAGTAGAAGAGGGAGGGTTGAATGTGATTACTTCGCTTGATCTTGATATTCAAAAACAAGCAGAAATAATTCTCCGTGAAGAACTGGAAAAGGTATCGTATCTTAATATTTCAAATGGAGCTGTTTTGGTTACAAAGCCTCAAACAGGCGAAATACTTGCTATGGTGGGATCGGTAGATTATTTTGCAGAACCATCAGGAGCCTTTAATGTTACTACAGCGCTTAGACAGCCAGGAAGTTCAATTAAGCCGGTCACTTTTGCACTTGGCATAGAAGAACGAAGATATAACGCTGCAACGATAATTGATGATGTTCCAACAGCTTTTCCTATACAAGGTGCTCCACCTTATGTGCCTGTAAATTATGACGGTAAATTTCATGGTAGGGTACCCCTTCGATACGCCTTGGCAAATTCCTACAATATCCCAGCAGTTAAAGTTCTTCAGACAGTAGGCGTTGACGAAATGATTACCTTCGCACGAAAACTTGGGATAACAACCTGGAATGATAGCTCACGATTTGGGTTATCTTTGACACTTGGTGGTGGTGAGGTAAAGATGATTGATATGTCAACGGTTTTTGGCACTTTCGCAAATATGGGAAGACGGGTAGATACAAACGGGATCCTTAGAATTTATAATGCCAGAAACGAAACAATGTACGAAAGCAATCCTCGCGGTAGACGTGTGTTAAGCGAGGAAACAAGTTATATCATTTCTGATATTCTTTCTGACGAATTCGCCCGAAGATGGGGATTTGGTACACAATCGGCGCTTGATATTCCGGGTAAAAAGGTTGCAGTAAAAACCGGAACAACAGATATGAAGAAGGACAATTGGACAATTGGATATACTCCAGAATTTGTTGTTACGGTATGGGTAGGTAATAACGACAATACACCAATGAACCAATATCTTGCATCTGGCATTACTGGAGCTGCACCTATTTGGAACAGGGTTATGACATATTTACTTACCAAGTACGAGTCGACATGGTATGAAAAACCCTATGATATTGTTGAAAAACAATGTTATTTCGGAAAAAAAGAATATTTTATTCGAGGTACCGATTCAAGAACTACATGCTCTGTGGGTATAATGAATGCAAGCCCCTCACCAACACCACAATAGAAATCACAAATGACAAATCACGAATAACAAATCAAATCTACATCACAAATACAGTTTGCTTTTATAATTTAAATGTATTTATTTGTAATTGATTTGTGAATTTGTGCGATTTGAAATTTGTTATTACTTAAGTTTTGTTAAAAACTCCTTCAATATCTCGTAGTACTGCTCAAGACTTTGGATATCAACCCATTCATTATCACTATGGAGCCCTTCACCTACCGGGCCAAATGTAACTCCGTCTTGCTTAACTCCGTTATAGTGGCGTATGTCTGATCCGCCATGTTTAACAATAACATCGGCCGGTTTGCCGATCACTGCACCAGTTGCTGACTGAAGTGCCTTTACGTACGTATTATTTTCGTCGGTAATTTGAGGCGGTTCTACTTCAAGAAACTCAAGCTCAGCGCCGGTAAACATCTTTGTGAGTTTGCTTTTTATGGTTTCCCAATCCTCGGGAATAAACCGTATATCAAGTTTCATGAGACAGTTATCGGGTACCTTGTTGTATGTTGTGTTTGTTGTTTCAATTGTTGCGATATTCACTGTTGTTCTCCATTCTTCTTTTGTTAATACGGGGTACTCTTTAACTATTGCTTCAACCATTTCGCGCATTTTGAGTATTGCACTTTCACCCTTCCACTGATACGCACCGTGTGCTGCAACTCCCTTGGTTTTTACATTCATCCATACAATTCCTTTAGCTTTATTATTGATACCAAAATTAGTCGGTTCGCCCGCAATAACAAAATCGGCTCCAACACCTTTTTTTATCTGAAGCTGGGTACCGTCATATCCTCCAATTTCTTCATCGGTAACAAGCTGAAGTCCAATGGGGTAAGAAAGTGTCTTTGCTAGCTCCTTAAATACGAGAATCTCAACTGCACCCGCAGCTTTCATATCTATTGCCCCCCGGCCAAACAATTTGCCGTCCTTTTCAATTCCCGCGTACTGGTCTGGATTACCCGAAACGACATCCAAGTGGGCGTTAAGAATAATTTTAAATTTTTCAGGACGGGTAGGAAAAGCATATGCGAGAATGCTGGGCCGTTTATTTTCGTTGATAAACTCCTCAATAGTAAATCCGTCGAGTTGTTTTTTTGCCACCTCAATTACTTCTTGCAGTTTGTCTTTTTTTGAGTCTATTGACTCGACAGACATTAGTTGTTTTGATAGATCAAGTATTTGTTGTTTCATAGGTTTAATTATACACAATATGAATTATGAAATACCGAAAAAGGCTAATAAATCTTCATCATTTTGAACCCTCATGAGTGCTTCTGCTTGGAGTTTTGTACCTTTACTTTGCATGTCGATAAGCTCGTGGACCTCAAGTCCCTTTTTTGCATCGGTAACAATTCCTATATTTTTTCCATTCGGTTGATATGTTCCATTTTCAATACCCATATACTCTGCAAGCGAATGACTACCTGACGGATTTCCAACATTTTGCATGAGCGAATTCACAATGGCGACATAGTTTCTTAACCCCGGATAGTCATTAGCGAATGTTTCAAAAACTTGAACTAATTTAGACAAAACTCCACGATAACTATCTTGCATCCAAGGAGCCTTTCCGTTAAATCCTTCCTTATTAAAGATAAGATCATGTGCAAAGCTTGATCGTTCTTCACCTAGCGCGGATATTGGCGACATAATTTCCCCATACATTTCCTGCAGTTTATTGGAAACGCGTGATTCATCCCCATTAGTTTTGTTGAGTGCATCGAGCGCAATTACATTCATTATTTGATTTATGTAAGTCCATCCAAGCACAAGGCGAAGATCTGGACTCATAGGCGCATCGATAGACTCCATCGTTATACCATCCATCCGGATACGTGTACGATCATGTTGAGAGTGTTTAGGATATCGGGCAAGTGAATGAATGTCTCCTTCTTCAAGTGCTACTACCGCCCCGTGAACATAATCCTCCGCGGACTGTGGCAGGTTGCCCCCGTGGGCCGTAGATAAAAGACGTCTCATGATAGAGCGGCCATCTTTTGTATTTGCATCTTGACCATAACAATATGCGGTGTTGTATAACATGAAAGATAGAATTTTAGCCATTTCAGTATTACGTATTTGAGCCATAGCAAAAGCAGCTCGTGTATCACCAAGACCATCAATCATGGGTACCCCATTATGAACATGAAGTGCATTAACAGGCCAGTTTAAAATCCCCGATTCTTCAAGATATGTTTTGATATCTCCAATTCCTATTTTTTTATAATACCCGATGACTTGTGGAGGAATATTTTCACCGTGTGCGAGCGTATCGGCAAGTACACGGGGAGCGAACGCTTGGAGATAGGGGATGGGAGTGTTGCGGTTTTCAAAAGGAGATCCACCCTCAGGCACAGACGTATGTGCCACAACATTACCGTTTTGTTCAGCAACTTCGTGCGATTCAAGAATGCCTTGAGCAATATGTCTTGCTATCGACACCATATCAGCAGGGTAGGAGCCGTCTGGATTTGCTCCCGTGGCTGTTTCAAGTGTGGTTTCCATAAGCTCTGGATGAGCATTTGTATTTGGGTTTGTATAGGCGGGCGCAAGTTGTGTTGTGCCTCTTTTATATACAGCACCTTCAAGTTCTACCCCTTGGGTGGCCTCAAGTGGCACTCTACCTTCCATCCATTCGTTTAGATAACGGTTTGCTGCTTCGCGTGTTTGTTTGTGAGTGGGTAAGTCAAGACGCATATGAATGGGTACCATGTCTGATTTTGTATACCCATAATCAGGATGACCCAATGGTCTATTTGGGTTTGCAGTAAACCGATATATGGCGTGTTTCAAGGCATATGGTTTTTCATCGCGCATGAGAATACCACCCCTTTGTTGTTTTCCCAGTATTTGTGCGTTTTCTGAGGACTCGCGTTTTGCTGCAGACAATTCTTCTGCTCTGACCCTAGGTACTGACATATTGTTTACTTATTTACATAATTTGATAACAACTAAAAAGCCCGCCGGTGCGGCGGGCTGGATTGTGACAATTTTGGTTACATCACATATCCCCGCCGTGACGGGCTAATAAAGTAGAAAAATGATAAATGATGTGTTGACATAGTGGTTATTATAGCATATTACTTGCTTAATATGAATTTATTTTTTTTCTTGTTTGCCAATAAGACTTCCTTCATGTGCAATTTCACTTTGAAGATTCCCATCCTGTATCCAAAACGCTATCTCCTGGTATTCTGATGTTGCCCCCATATCTCCGAGATAAGTTCCGTCTTCACGATAAATCTTAAACTGTCGGTGTTGCGGTTTTTCATGGTCGTTTGGATCTTTATATTCTGCATGATGTGAACCACAACTCATCAAAAGAAAACCGAGCGCCATTGCACCGCGTGGTGAAACACGGTTGCTGTAAGTAAGCGTCAGTGGACCAACCAACGTTTCAATTTTCTTGCGTTCCGTAGTTTGATCCATTTGTAGACAATCCTGACAAACAGCCTTAAGTTTTGGAAATTGCATATGTCTTAGAATTTGTACTCCTTAACCTTTTTACTCATAGAGAGTAGGTTTTTTTCGTCAATATCTGCACCATGTGATGTGGTTGATCGTTCAGTATATATTCCATGCACACATTTCAATGGTACTGGCACGACATCTTTTTTAAAATAGGACCCTGTTGGAGAAAAATGATCCCCAGGTAAGTTACATTCAATTCGTGCATTGAAGTTTAAATTATACAGTTTCCCCAAGGCACTATCTAACATCCCTCCAATCCATGCCTTAATATGTTTCTTTTTACAGTATTCAACTATATGCAAACTTTCGTTGAATCCCGACACACGTGGAGGCTTAATATTAATAATTAGTTTTTTTGGAGTCGAGTATAGTTTCCATAATTCGTAGGCACGTTTGACATCATGTAATGAATGAATGCTTTCATCGAGACAGATAGGGGTTTGAAGTTGTGCTGAAATTTTAGCATGAAAGACAATATCATCGTCGTACAGTGGTTGTTCTATAAGCAATAAATTATATGGATCAACTTTTTTTAGTAGCTTCCAATTGTCAAGTGTATACGATGAATTAGCATCAAGCTGGAGCAGAATCTCTGGAAATCGACTTCGGATTGCCTTTGTTACTTTATATTCAAACCCTGGCCACACTTTTACTTTTAATCGTTTATATCCAGCAGCAACTGCCTGCTCAGCCTTATGGAAAACCTCATCAATGGTCTTACCGCCAATACTTACCCCAACTGGAAACGATTTTTTTGTACCTCCCCAATATTTCCATAACGGCTGTTTTGCTTTTTGTGCGAAAATATCCCAAAGTGCAGCCTCTAGGCCACTTTTTGCAAAATGAGCCCCCTTGATCCATGAGTAGGATGCAGTAAACTCATCGACAGTATTAAATCCTCCACTTCTTTTCTGGTATGCACAGATACTTGGAACAATATATTGATTTAGTGAGGTCCATACAGATTGATGGTCACTCTCTGCCTTATATGCAGGGTTTGGGAGCGTCGGCACCTCGCCCCACCCAATAAGTCCTTCGTTTGTCACCATTTTTATAAACGGATGTTGCAACACAGTATATGTTCCGAATGAAGTTGTAAATGGCGCGGTCAAATGCAGCTCCACAAGATAGAGCTTTATTGACTCGATGATTACCCTCATAGTATTAGGCATTGAGCACTGATCGTTCAGAATGATCTTTTAAATTCTGTAGCGCATACTCAGCTGCTGCGATGGCCCTTTCCATACGGGTTCCTTGATAATACTTTTCAGGAAAGTTGTGAGCATGGAGGCCCTTCGCAAAACCGTGTTTGGTGATAAGAGAAAAGGTGAGACGGATTCCACCATTGCCCTTATCAGAAGGGGTGAAACCCGTTACTACAAAGCCATAATCTATGAGTGTTTGCATGCGCTCACTAAGGCGGCTTATGTTTTCTTGGTTTTGTTCAAGGTCACCTTTCGTCGTACATTCAACATATGTTTCGATGTATGGAGACCCGGTTGCATATGCCTGCGCAATCGCCTCATCAAGCGGCATAACTGTCTCTTTTTTCACGATACCTTTTGTGATGTTTTCTACTTCTTCAGTTGCATCGATCACATCAATAGCAGAAAAGACGCTTATCCCATTGTTAGTAAATGCAACGGTTGGGTTTGCCTTGTCAGCCATTTTGCTTTTATGTTCATGTGCAATACGAATATTAAATACACTTGTATCCTGAGTAAAGCTGCTTAAGTATGAACTCACAATATGACGTGCCGCCTCATTTGGTACCCAAATTGTTTCCTGTTGTAGTTTTTGAAGAAATGACTCCTGGTCAAGCCATTGTCCATTTCGCAGAAAAGGTTCAAGTCCGGCAAGATCATAGGGCCAACCTACACCCCATACGCCCATACCTAAGTCGACTGGGGCATCTTTACGATTAAGACCGCCAAAGAATACACTTTGCACGCCCCTTCCGCTTGGGACAAGGAGTTCTCCAGTATTGGGGTCAAATGAGTCCTCAGCTTTAATGCGCATGTCGCTATACACTGCTTTTGCGAGATCGCCAAAGCGCTCTCGATACTCTCGATTAAAGAATATTTGAAGCAGACGTAGCTGTGAAACCCCGCGCATATTTAGCCCTTTTTCTTTGAGGAAGTGCTTATATCTTTCGTCAACACCGGTTCTTCCAAGTTCAATTAGATGTGGTCTATTTAAAACATCTTGCTTACGCACAGTACAAAACACTCCCATCATTCCATCTTCACCCAGCACGGCAAACGTGTCTTGAGTACCATTTGCCATCTGCTTTGCCGCCGCGTCTGCAACACCCTCCTTTAAGGGATATACTGTTTCTGTAAAATCCCTGTTTGCCGGGTATGTATTTCGAATCGTACGTGCCATTTGTTGGGCGAGCGACTTCTGTATAGTTGGTTCGCTAAGCTCATGTTGAGGATCGGTGATAACAGTAAGAGCCGCATCCTCTAATCTGTAAATAGTGGCGGCCACATCCGGCGTCATCTGTTCAATTGTCTTTTTCTTCTGTCTTATAACGGTATCACCGTTAATCAGATGTTCTGGCAACTCTCCATCATTCATGGCGAGCTGTTCATAGAGCATGTACTGCAAGGGGACACGCCTGCCGTCACGGCTTAATTTACCAATCTTATCCATGATACCGTCATGCTCCTTTTGAGATATAACGCCCGTTTCGATCCACCTGCCCACTATATTCTTATTCTGTGCTGCTGGTGCTTCAGTTGCTGCCATATGATTTTAGAAAAAAATATACAATCTCCTTTTACGGAGAATTAATAAAGAGACCAATTACATCAGCTTGTAGACTACTGCTACAAACAAAACAAACATTAATAATTCGAACATAGCTATTAAAAATGGTTCTATGCGCCACATCTTCCCGTTCGCCTTACCTACCCCAAGTATTCTTCCCTCGGTCTGGAGGCTTACAGCCTCGCACTTCCGAGGAGCGAAACTTCGGGGTATATATCCCTAACCCAAAGCATATTACTTTGGAAAGGGCTATATACAAAAAATCCCGCCTCTTGGGCGGGTGCTTTTAATAAGGTTTTTCCCTTATACTACGCACCCGCCTCGGTAACGAGGACGAGTTGTGTAATAATAAGTGAAAAACCTAAACCTTTCATACAGAGAAAATTATACCATATATCTTAAATAGGCAACAAGTATTTTAGCGCGTTAACATGAAGTCATGAGTGTGTTATCCTATTTTCAAAAATCCAGTTAGATCTTGAAGAGCTTTTGGTATCAACACAGAACCGTCTGTCTGCTGGTAATTTTCGAGTATCGCAATCAACATGCGTGGTGATGCAACCGCAGTATTATTTAACGAAAAACAGTGTGCGGTAGTCCCGTCTTTTTTACGGTACTTAATTTTGAGTCTGCGTGTTTGATAATCTCCCATAATGGAGTTACTCATAGTCTCGCCGTAGCCATTTCGTGAAGGCATCCATGTTTCGGTATCATATTTTTTCAGTTGAGGTTCGCCCATGTCTCCGGTGCACATAAGAAGTACTCGATACGCAAGGCCAAGTTCTTGGAGAATTTCTTCCGCGTTTTGCTGAAGCTCTTCATGAATTGTGCGCGCTTCATCAACATCAGATTTACCGATAACCACCTGTTCAATTTTCCAAAACTCATGAAGTCGATAAAGACCTTTCAGATCTTTTCCATATGATCCGACTTCGCTTCGGAAACACGGTGAAAATGCAACAAACTTTTTAGGTAAGTCTTTTTCACTTAGGATTTCATTACTAAAGTACGCGGTAACCGGAATTTCTGCTGTTGCGGAAAGATATGCGTCATCATCGTCACCGTTTAATTTGTACAGTTCTTTTTCACCCCATGGCAAATGACCAGAACCAAAAAGAGTAAATCGTTTTACAATTGCAGGCGCAATGAGAGGAATATATCCTTTTGCAGTTAATTTTTTAAACACATACATAAGTAGTGCCATGTGTAAAATCGCACCTTGATTTTTCAGAAAATAACCGCGGAATCCTGATACTTTGGTGCCGCGTTCGAGATCGAGAATATCAAGCTTTAGTCCAAGATCTATATGGTTTTTTGGTGTGAAATCAAATGTAGGCGGGGTACCGATTTTGCGTACTTCTACGTTTGCCGTTTCATCCTTACCCACTGGCACCTCGTCAAGGGGAACATTTGGCACAAATGCAATAAATCGGTCAAGCTCAGATTCGGTAACGGAAATATCAGCCTCAATTGATTTAAGTTTTTCTTTAATTTCTTTACCTCGCACTTTAATCTCATCGGTGAACGGTTGTTTTGCAATCTTATTACGTTCTTCACGGAATGTTTGTGCTTCTTGTATAAGACCGCGACGTTTTTCATCGAGTGCAAGAATTTTATCGATATCTGCAACTCTATTTTTGTTCTTGAGCGCCAATACAACCTTGTCTTTGTTTTCTCTGATGAAATCAATGGATAGCATATGAGCTATTGTATCAAATCGTTGACTATGAACGGTATAAGTTGATCTATCGCTTTAAGACGGTGATTTACCTTTTTGTGTTCACTTTCCGATAACTCATCGTAGTATTTATTACAGTGATCCACAATAAAAAGCGAACGATAGGGAAAGCCCAGTTTTGCATCTGGTCCAACATGAAGCGCCATACGTCCCCGAAGGTCGGCGGTGGAAAGATGGTGGGTGGATTTTAAAGGGTTTGTATACCACAATGCGATATGAAAGCGAGCAGTTCTTTGTTCTAAAGGAACACCACTCAACTTCGAAATGGTATACGTAACAAGCTCTTCATCAGTTGCGGTTCGGCCTAGCCAACGCTTTGAATGAACTCCGGGCTCTCCGCACAATGCATCAATCATAATCCCACCATCATCTGCCACCGTAGGCAGTCCTGTTAATTGTGCAAAAAACTCCGACTTTAATCGTGCATTTTCTTCAAACGTTTTTCCCGTTTCTTCAGGATCTTCTAAAATTTGCAGATCATCAAGAAAGAGAAGTTGTATTCCTTTTTTTTCAAGTGGCAAAAAACCCTCTCTCAGTTCTGCTTTCTTCGCGGGGTTATGGGTGGCGATGAGGAGTTTATATTTATGCATAATAAAAAACGCAAATAACGATTCAAATAATGAAACTAATATTCAACCTAATAGGAATATAAAATAAGGATTTTGATAATATGAACAAACTTATCTATTATTTGAGTGTTTATTCGAATTTTATATTAGATTTATTATTTGTTGTTATAGCCCCAATTCTTTTTGTATATCCTGCATGCTTTTGAGTACGATACCCACAAATTCGTTGAGCGGGATGCCGAGCTGTTCATCGCACATATGAATTTGCTCTCTGTTCACACCAGCTGCAAATGATTTTGACGGGAATTTTTTAAGTACTGACTCCACAGTAATATCGGCAATCTTTTTAGACGGTTGTACGAGTGTAACAGCAACAATGAGGCCTGTTAATTCATCGCATGTGTAGAGCGCCCACTCCATCGAGGTTTCTGGTTTGCCGTCACCATTATGATGGTGGTTATGGGCAAGAATTGCCTTATGGAGTTTTTTATCCATGTGTCCCAGTTCGGTAAGCCATTCTATTGTCTTTCTCGTATGTTGGTCTGGCGCATCTTTTGTTGCGTCCCAGTCAACATCATGCAGAAGTCCAACAATACCCCATTTCGACTCATCACCACCCAGTCGTCTGGCGAGTGCTTTCATTGCTGCTTCTACAGCAAGTGAATGTTTGACAAGGTGCGGACTTGATAATTTTTCCTTTACAAGAGAAAGCGCTTTTTCACGCGAGATTGAATAGGGTGTTTGAACAATGGGTTTTGGAGTTGAAACAGTGAGATCTGCCATAGGTTGATGATGATCAATTTTTTTAAGAGTAGGAAAGAGCATAACTTCACGTATTGCCCATGTGTTGGTAAAAAACATGGTAAGCCGTTCAATGCCAATACCAATTCCTCCCATAGGAGGCATGCCGTATTCCATCGCCGTAATAAAATCTTCATCAACCTGTTGCGCCTCAGATTTATCCTTCCGAGATGCCTTTTGGTCGTTTTCAAATCGTTCACGTTGGATGAGAGGATCAGTAAGCTCGCTCCATCCATCACAAATTTCTTTACCGCCGATATACCCCTCAAACCGTTCAACCCATCCGGGCTTTGATCGGTGGTTTTTGGAAAGGGGAGACACATCTTCGGGATAGTCAATAATCCACGTTGGCTCAATAAGTTTTTGAGGAATAGTATGTTCAAAAAGCGCAAAAATAAGCTGACCTTTTGTCTCACCTCCAATAAGTTCGGCACCCTCTTTTTTACAAAGCGTAGTAAGCTCTTCTATTGATGTCTGTTCAACGTCTACGCCAAGTTTACGCTTCATACTATCAGCCATAGTAATCCGTGGCCATTTTCCTGCAAGATCTATTTCCGTTTCGTCAATTTTCATTTTCGAAGAATTGTTTATTTTTTCTGCTAGATATTTAAATAGACCTTCGGTAACATCCATTACACGGTGATAATCAGCATAAGCCTCGTACCATTCGATCATGGTAAATTCTGGACTGTGACTGCGGTCAAACCCTTCGTTGCGGAAATCACGCCCTATTTCGTATACTCGCTCATAGCCTCCTGATATGAGCCGTTTCAGATATAACTCAAAGGCAATACGCAAATACATATCTTGTCCGAGCGCTTTGTAGTGCGTAGTAAATGGCTTTGCATTGGCACCGCCATACAAGGGGTGAAAGATGGGGGTTTCTACTTCCCAAAATCCAAGATTGTCTAAATACTCACGAAGATAGCGAAGTACTTTTGTACGGATATTAAACCGTTCGCGCACTTCTGGGTTAAGAAGTAGGTCTAGGTAGCGCTGTCTAAATCGCTGTTCGGTATCTTTTATACCATACCATTCATGGGGAAGTGTGAGGAGTGATTTGGCAAGAAGAGTATATGCGGATGGCATAATCGATATTTCTCCCGCCTTTGTTTTGGTTATTTCACCTTCTACACCCACATAATCGCCAATATCAAGAAGCGCGAGGTTTTTATATGCTTCGACCCCTAATGCATCTTTCTTAAAGAAAAGTTGAATTTTACCTGTTTCATCCTTGAGGTCTGCAAATGCAATATTTCCATGCGTTCTCAGGGAAAAAAGTTTACCTGCTGTTTTTACCTTTTTGCCCTCCATGGTGCGAGCTTCTCCTATCATTTGTTTTTTTTCATACGACGAAGGATAGGGGTTCCAGCCAATTTCACGAATTTTTTCCAGTTTTTTCAATCGTTCTTCACGAAGACTTTGTGCGGTAGACATATAAGAGGGATTATATCAATTTGCAGGTCTCATTTCATTGTAATAATCGATATCAGGTTGTCGAAGTCGTGTAACCAGACCTTCAAGCGAACCAAATTGTTGCACCAATGTTTGCTCAGCTCGTTCAATTGCTGGTCGGTTGCCTTGAATATACATTACACAGGCAAGACTTGTCTTTTTTTCACCACCGGCAACCGAGGCGAAAGATGTGTTTTTAAGATCATCCTGCCATAGTTCAGTTTTATGCTCGGGAGCGATACTCACAAATGTTTCGTTACTCATACGCATAGGACACGCATCAATTCCTTGAGGGTAACCCGCACCTATATGAGGCCTGTCGCAGGTACAGGTGAATGCAGATAATAATTTATTTGTGTGTGGTGTTACCATCGTGTCCACCAGATCATTTGCATCATCCAGCGCATTTACCACTTGTAACGCTTTGGTTGTACCGATTATGATAAGCTCCCCGTTTTTCACATGCCCATTTGCATCTTCGAGAAGCTTTCTTCGTAATTGTGGGTAAAGCTGGTGTCTTCGAAACTCCTCGGCAATTATGCCCCCTCCAATTTCATGCATCAGGGGGAAGTCATCAGGCAGACCAAGCTGTGTACGCAACTCTGCAGTAAGAAGGGGAGTAAATCGAACGTGGCCCACTGCCTCGCCGGAGTCGTTTAATA
>CAZLSE010000018.1:6659-26929 GCA_964562055.1 uncultured Gammaproteobacteria bacterium | reverse complement strand
AAAGAAGATCGAAGCTGAACTGGACTGTCTCAAAAATTTCATCATCGGCCTTACCCACCGAAGGACTGTATGCAGAGATTATCCGCAACTCCGACCTCATACAGAAAATTCAGAATAAATATCATGTAAATATTACCGGACCTTCTACCCTTGCATCTTCACTTAACGGATTCCGCATGGGTTTTAGAACCCTTATGATAGAAAAGCGATCAAGTGAGGTGTGGAAGATTTTGGGAGCAGTTAAAACGGAATTTAAAAATTTTGAGACTGTACTAAAAAACGCACAGAAAAAAATTACGGGTGTACAAACTGATATCGACGCACTCATCGGTACACGTACCAACCAAATTCAGAGAAAGCTGCGCGAGGTTGAAGAACTACCGGAAGGAGAAACCCAGCTTATGTTTGGGAATCTCCCCGACGCCCCTCCTGATACCAGTATGTAATAATGCGACGAAGTTTTGCAAACACAATACCAGCATTTCGTATGGTATGCATTACGAGTGCAATAAGGAGTATAACGAGAAGAATAATGATCATTTGGGCCCAGAGCGGAACTGCAAATGTGGCCATCTCATACATGGTAGTTAGACTTGTAGGAAGATACAAAATATCATATGCAATAAGAAGGTCGTATGCAGTACCGACAAATCCGTAAAGTAATACGCCTAAAAGACTGTAAAATAAAATTGTCTGGATATAGTAGAGTACTGTCTGTTTTGTTTCATATCGGTATACCGATCGAATAATATTTTTTTCACGTTGCGAGTTGTTTTTCATAGTTTGAGTTTGTGATTAATAAATAACCGCGTACGCCGAATAAGAGTGCGTACTGTGTTAACTGGTTTTCCCATTTTACGTGCTATCTCTTCGTATGTATATCCCTCCGAAAGCCAAAGGAGTGCATTTTTTTGATCAGTCTTTAGTGTATGTAATACATGCTTTGCTTCGTCTAAGTGGATACTGCTTTCAGATTGGGCAGTGCTTGTGTTAACTGTTTCATCAAGGCGCGTATATTTTTTTCGTTTTGACCATTCTTCATATAATTCGTTTTTTGCAATTTGAAAAAGATACGGTTTAATTGGCCATGCTGGATTAAGCTTGCTAATTGCCTTATATAGTTTTATAAACGCAGTCTGGACGACATCATCAACCAAATCCTCATCTTTTGTTTTACTTGAAATGAATTGTGAAACCTCAGCGGTATATTTTCGTACAATATCTGCAAAAGCATTAATATCACCTTTTTGCACCGCTATAAAAGCGCGCTGATCTTCAGTATCCATAGTTTTCTACCTATTATACGGTAGTCCGATGCAATAAGTTTCTCCCCTTTTTCTGTTACAATATGGGTATGCAGATTGGAGCTAAGAAAAGCGGTAAAGTACTACTTGTTGGACGTCCTAATGTGGGTAAATCAACACTGGTTAATAACCTTATTGGGCAAAAAGTAGCAATAACTTCGCCAAAGGCACAAACGACCCGGTTTCCTATTCGCGCACTACTTGAAGATGAACGGGGAACAATAGTTTTTATTGACACACCGGGAATATTTGCAAAGGCTGAAGACCGTGTATCAAAAAAAATAAATCAGCAAACCATGGGCGTGTTAGATGAAGATGTTGATGCTGTAATTTATATGGTTGACCAAAGTAGAAAACGCGATTTCGAAGAATCGAAAGTGCTTGGATTGGTGCGAAAAATTAATAAACCCACTCTTCTGGTAATAAATAAGGTAGACAAGGAAGGAACTTCGTTTATGGCACAGTACCAGTTTATGAAACATGAATTCCCCTATGTGTTTGAAATCTCCGCATTAAAAAAACTCCACCTTACTCCTCTTGTTGATACACTCTTTAGCTTAATGCCTGATAAACCAGATGATGAACATCTTCAAACTGCAAACCCGTATCCAATAATAAATATTGATAGTAAAACATTCATTGCAGAATTAATTCGAGAAAAAGTATTTATTATGATGGGAGAGGAGATCCCCTATACTACCACGGCGGTGGTTGATGATATTAAAAACAGGTCTAATCAACTTACGTATGTTAAAGCGCGAATACTTACTACTGAACCCCGCCATAAAAAAATGCTTATCGGTAACGAAGGAAGAAAAATAAAAGAGATCGGAAGTTATGCTAGAAAGGAAATTGCGCTCGCTATCGGTAAAAAAGTATATTTAGACCTCACCGTTGAAGTTGATACCCATTGGCAGGAGCTTTACTAGCTCGAAATTGCACTAATACGTCGCACACACTCTTCTTTACCTAAAATTGCCATAGAATCGTTTAAGGGTGGTGAAATCTTTTTGCCAGTAATAGCGACACGAAGTATCTGAAAAAATTCACTATTTTTCATTCCTACATTTTTTGCAACGGAGCTCATTGCGTCGCCAATTGTTTGAGAACTAAACTCGGTAATCGCGGACAACGATTTTGAAACTTCCAAAAAAACATTTTTATATTTCTCAAGGGTAATTTCGTATGTTGCGGGAGGTGTAAACAAAAACTCACACAAGGGTAGATAATCGGAAAACTTTTTCATGCGCTCCTGTACAAGCGGGATAGACTTTTCAACAATTTTTTCGTCAAATCCGTTTCCAATAAATTCAATGACTTTCGACTTTAGACTTTCGATTTTCATCTCACGTATGTATACCCCGTTCATCCATTCAAGCTTGACCGGATCAAACACCGGGGCAGTAGTCTGAACATCTTTAATATCAAAAACCGAAATATACTCGTCAAGTGAAAATTTTTCTTTTCCGTCGGGATGACTCCAGCCCATCAGACTTAAGTAGTTGAGAAGTGCTTCAGAAAGAATTCCCTTTTTTAAATAGTCTGACGCCCATACTGGATTTTTACGTTTTGAAAGTTTTGATTTGTCGGGGTTTCTTAGAACTGAAACATGTCCAAATACCGGCATTTCCCACCCAAAAGCTTTATAGAGCACAATGTGTTTTGGCGTTGAAGGAAGCCATTCCTCTCCTCTCAATACATGAGTAATCTTCATGAGGTGATCATCCACTACAACACCAAGATGATAGGTGGGAAACCCGTCCGATTTTATTAGTACCTGGTCATCAAGGTTTGACCCGTGCATTACCACATGTCCGCGCATCGTATCTTCAAACGCAATTTCTTCATTGGGTATAAGAAGTCGCACAACATGCCTTACTCCTTCAGTAATTTTTTTCTTTACCTCTTCTTGATTACGATAACACTGTCTGTCGTACTTCGGGATTTTCTTTTCTGCTTGTTGTTTTTTTCGCATTTCGTTAAGTCGCTCAGGAGTACATATGCAGTAATAGGCTTTCCCTTTTTCAATTAATTCCTCAGCATATTTTTTATAGATGGCAAGTCGCTCCGACTGACGATAGGGCGCATAAGGACCTCCAACAAGTGGCGACTCATCCGCAACAAGACCGAGTGAATTAAATGTAGTAAGCATTGTCTTTTCACCACCAGGCACAATGCGTGATTGATCTGTATCTTCAATGCGAATAATAAACTGACCTTTATTTTTTTTTGCCCAAGCAAAATTCATCAGAGCCGTTGCAAGCGACCCCACATGTACATCAAGACCTGTAGGAGATGGGGCAATTCGTGTTCGTATCATAGTGTGAATTATATATTATTGACTCTTATCATCGTTATCAAACTGTTTTTATACGGTATCATCAAAGTAACTCGGAATAAGGAGAATTTTTTCACTCCCAACAAATGTCCCAGTTAAGTTACGACTAATCCCAATCGTTTTCGCAATCCACGATACGTAATGAGCTACATTCAGTCCAATTGTGGGGTCGTTTGCCATACTGCATTTATATAGTAAACTATCCCTTTCGCCCCATGTGAGCACTCCAGTTGAATTATTTTTGAGCCTATCCCATCCTAAAAATGGACCGCCGAAATCTCCGTAACAGAAACTTTTTCCACCTGTTGGAAAACCAGCAACAACCATATCTTGCGTTACCTTTCCGTTTGTCCACGATGGTTTATTTGTCCTGGTATTACTGATATGTGGCTCCACTGTTTGAACCAAATCACTATTATCTGAATATTGAGCAGTTTCTGTCTGACCCCAACCAACGATTCCTACTGCCTTACCTTCAACTCCTCCAGTTAAGTTGCTACTTAAGGTGATGGTAGAAAATATAGACAGCGCAGTTTTTTCTAACCTAATTAATGCAATATTGTGAGTATTTTTATGTGGGATGTATGACGGGTGAATATAAATTTGTGAGATTGAGTACGTAAAAGTGTTTTTATTATCCAAATAGTCAGCTAGGCTTACAAAGCCTAAGCCAACCCCAATATTTTTCGGCTCAACATCATCTACACAATGTACACAGTTAGCACCCATTCAGGATGGATGAGTGTACTGAATTTCAGAAAGATTATGAGCGTATACAGCTTCGCCTCTCCGTTTGGTTCCGCCCAAAGTGAATAATTCCTTATAGTAAATAGCCACTAAAAAAAGGCCATCTATTAGCGGTTACCTTTTGCCCTCTCCATATTGCATTACTTTGGGCGGTCTGTTTATTATAAGTGACAATAACGCTTAGGAGTAAAGTTATGGAGGCTAGAAAAAAAATGAAAAAATAGCAACGGACGTCTTTTTTTTAATACAAATTGTTGTGGAAGTATAAGACATGATGTTACTCAATTAGTGTTCTTTCCTCCTCCGATGCAATCCCGCGGAATCCTACATGCGATTGGCCAGCAAAAAAGAGACCTTCACCGACGCCGGCTGATAGGAGAAAGTGTTTTTCTCCTCCGGTAAGATAAAACGTATCGGTAATTTTATCTACCGCCGCAGTGGACTGTTTGAGAATTATTTGCATTGAGGAATTTGTGACTATTGCCTTCCCTTCTTCTGTTGCTAAAAAGTCCTCAACGTCCTGGGTAATTGTGGTGAGACCAAGATGATATTTGCGTGCACGTTTTGCAAAATTGTGAAGGTATGCACCCGAATCTTTTTGCTTGATCAAGTACCATGCCTCATCGACAATTAACACGCGTTTTTTTCCATCACCTCTTCTTACGCGGTTCCATATATAGTCAAGCACGATGTACATAGCAACTGGACGCAAGTTCTCTTCAAGATCCCTAATGCCAAACACGGTAAAATGATTCTGAATGTCAAAGTTCGAGCGCTGATTAAAAATACCAGCAGCAGATCCCATTACAAACTTTTCAAGACGGCCTGCGAGTTCTTTAGCCTCTGGTGTCTCCATGCCCATGAACACTTTATACAAATCTTCAAGAAGTGGGGCTGGGTTACGGAACGTTGAGGGGTCTTGTGTTATCCCTGCATTTCGATAAGTCATTACAAGCGCTCGATCCAACAGCGCATCCTGCGCTGGAGTAATATCACCCACTATTACTTTCATGAGTGAATGAAGATCGAGAATCTTATTTGAAAGCTCGTCAGGTTCAACAGTTTCTGTGTTTAAAAGATCAAACGGGTTAATTTTGTACTGCGATGTCGTGGAGAATACCACAAACTCGCCTCCCATTGACTCTGATAATTTCTTATACTCGTTTTCTGGATCGATAATAATAACATCAATTCCCATCATAAGAAGCCGAAGTGCTTCCATTTTGACAAAAAAGCTTTTTCCACCTCCCGATTTACCTAAAATAACAGAGTTCGCGTTTTCCAGCGTGAACCGGTCAAAGATAATAAGACTTCCATCATGCTGATTCATACCATACAGAATTCCTTCGTTTCGGGTAAGCGATGCAGTAGAAAACGGAAATGTCATGGCGAGCGATGTTGTGTCCATATTGCGCCATACTTGCAGTTTGTCTGAAAACATGGGCATGGTTGACTTAAATCCCTCTTCATGTTCGAGCGTTGCCTGTTTGGAGATTATAAGTATGGATGAAAGAGCTGAATCTACCTCCTTCGTAACATTATCAAGTTCTTCTTTTGTGTCCGCTGGTATGGTCACATATAATCCAAACTGAAAAAAACGCTCCGACCCTTTCGCAAGTTCAGCCTGGAGGGCAAGCGCGTCATCAAGCGCAACCTGCACTGTGGGGTCAACCACTTTACCGGCTTTAATGTCGGCTTCAATGGTTGCCTCCATTTCTCCAATTTTGCGCTTTAGCTCATCAAGTACTGTTTTTGACTCCGTCGGATAAATATACATCGATACGTACAGGGGGTGATCAAACGTAATAAGCGAATAGAGCCAGTTTGCAGACACATACCTTGGATATCCAGTAACAAAAAGAGTTCGATAATATTTTTCGTCGATCTTTAGATGGTTGAAATCCACCTCAATAAATGAGGGGGCTATCATATCTTTTATAGTTACTGTTCCCTTTGCAAGTACCTCGCCAACATTTTGTACCCCTGGTAGAATTACCGTATTGTTATTTGACGCTCCGCTCATATGAGTTACCCGTTTGACATAACCACATCAGTATATGCATCAATAGGTGCTAGTTGCCTTCCCGTTGATGATGGGTTGTATAAATTGTAAAACAGCTCAGTTAATTCTTGTTTTTGGAGTACGGTTGCACGAAGACCAATTTTTGCCAAAAGCCGAAGTAGGTGATCGCGCTTTGGATAAAGTGATGTTTTTGCACGTGCGATAACATACTCTTTTTTGAGCCCACTCCCAACTCCCGATATGCCAAGCTCAAGCGGCGAAAAGGGAACAACAAAATAAAACTTTTTTTCAAGCACCGAGTTTTTCTTGACCACACTTTTAATAAACTCTTTATAACTGCCCAGCCTTGTTTTCATAAGTGCATCTTTATTTTCAGCGATTTTATTTTCAAGATACTCAAGATATGAGGAGATATCCATTTTTTTAGACAAAATGAGAATCTGAATAGGAAAAGAGAGGGAATTTAACAGGCTCGAATATGCATAAATAATGGATGTTTGCTCCTCCGCCGAGAGAAGCCAAAAGTTTACCGCACCAACACCTATTACTACCGCTGCAGAAAGATCTTTCAGCAGCAAAACATCGTCTTTTATCTCTTCAACCTCTGTAAAATTTTGGGTTGATGCTTTAATGGGTGATGTTGGTTTTTGGACTGGCATACGTATTACAATAATTCTTTAGAAAAGATTTCAATCGGTTGTGTATTTGCGTTTTGGATAGCTAATTTCATTGTATCAAAAAAGTAGCTGTCTTTTGGATCCTTCACCTCAAAAAAATATTCACCTTGAGGTAATGGGTTAAATGTGGCAAAAATTCCGTGTTGATTTGTCTTGAGCAGACGAACCGGTTTGCCTGTTTGGTCCTTAACATAAATTAATATACCTGGAAGAGGAATCCGTTTATTATTTTTTATCGATCCGACAAAATACGGTTTATGGTCTGTATTTGTCGGTACCGGCACAGGTGGAGGAGTTGTCTGTACGGGAGCTACCGGTTTGGTAAATTGCTGTAAAATGTTAAGCTGGGCTTTTACTCCTCCTTGTGCACCTTGTACTACGGTTGCGGGAGGTGTTGGAGTGCCTGACTGTACTGCATGAAAAGCTTGTTGCACTTGTTGTTTTTGAGGATTGGGTTGTATCGTTTGTTTTGTTTTTTCAAGATATGCCTTAAGCATCTGTTGTGACTCAATATGGGCAAGGCTTACATGTGGGTCTGATACAAAATACAAATTTTGAAATAACGAAACAGGACTGTTGTTTTTATGATAGGTATACTGAGTGGGTGAGTTGAGCCGTTTCCATGCGTTTTTTATCCATATATCAAGGGGTCGGTCGTTAATGGGTACAAACGCAAGTGCAACTCCCAGTGCTGCGGTAGCAATGCCAACCAGTACGTTAAGAAACGGAATGGGAAAGATAAAATACATAATGTAGCCAAGTGGCGCAAAAATCACAAGATACAAAAACTGCTTCAGGGTCATAAACCCAATCAGTTTGAATTCAAATGAAGTAATCTGGCGCGGGATCGGATGCTGCTCCATGATTTCAGTATAACGAAGTTAGTCGAAAGTCTCAAAGTCAAAAAGTCACTCCCCATAGGGTTTACAACTTTTTACCTTCAGACTTTCAAACTCAGGTTAGCGATATGTTACTGGCCGTTCTTTTTGGGTAAGAACCAAGCTCATTTTTCGTGACTTTTTATCGACTTTTTCAATATATGTCTTAATTTTGTCGCCGAGCTTCATTGACTCTTTGCCAGTGAGCTTGCTGATGTGAATGAGTCCCTCAATGCCTGGAGCAAGTCGCACAAAGTAACCATATCGTTCTTGGCGCACCACTTCTCCCTCGACTTCTTTATCTTGCGGGTATGTTTCCTCAATCTTTTCCCAAGGGTCAATTGACAATCTTTTAATCGAAAGGTTGAGCTTCAGATCATTTACATTTTTTTCAACAACCACGACATCAATATTATCACCAACCTTAGCATATCCAGAAGGATTCATAACCTTCTCCCATGAGATTTCTGAAATATGCACGAGTCCTTCAACCCCCGCTACTTCACAAAAGATGCCAAACTCTGATACACCTAACACTTTAGCCTTATATGTCTTACCAACTTCGATTCGCTCAAACTCTTCATGAAGCTGTTTCTGTGAGATATTGAGTGCGGCAACTTTTTGGGATACTACTAACCGATTTTTCTTTTCATCAACTTCCAGAATTTTCACTTTAATTTTCTGGCCTTCAAGTTTTTCTGGTGTGTTTAGGAAGTTCTCAGTAAGTTGGATTTTTGGAATAACGCCTCGAATACCCATAAAGTCGACAAAGACGCCGCCTTTTCCATATTCACCACAAACAACCTCAATTTCTTCCTCCTTGTCTTTTTTTGCTTTCAGGATTTCCCATTTTCCTTGCTCAAAGAATTTGCGCATGGATACAACTGGGTATCCGTCCTTAGACTCTTCTGCAATAATGTGTACATGTGCAACCTGGCCTTCTTTAAGGTATGGAAGATAGGTTGATATTTCGCGCAGTTCTTGATCTCCGAGTACTGCGTACGCTTTTGCGCCAATATCAAATAAAACATTTTTTCTGCTAAGTGTGACGATTGTTGCGTCTATTTCCGAGCCTTTTTTGATTCGGGAAAGTAATGACTTTTGGAGGAGTGCCTCCATGGGGTTAGTGGTTTGGTTTGTTTTCTTCATGTGTTATGATCTGTTCTCCTTGAGATGTAAACTATAGCAGAATATGCCTAAAAAAACAACATTAAAGCTGTTCTAGTTCTTTTGTGACGCGCTGATTCAAATCAAGGATAGCACTCAATACTTGTTCCTCTTGACCTTGTGGAAGAAGTTTTGCAAGCTCTTGAATTACTTCTTTATGTTTTGCATTGCTCAGTTTAAGACGAAAAATAAGGCCCTCCGATGCCGCCACTCCCTGCTCTTTCGACGTGATTAGTAAGGGAGGTATGCGAAGCGACCGCTCTTCAGCGTCAGCAAGAGTCTCTACGGCTTGACGAGTTTTTCCTTTGCGGGCAAGAATAAGTGCCATATGTGCTCGTTTGTCTGATGCAAGGAGTAAAAACTCCGCCTTTTTAATGGTATCCCTGGTAAAAAATTCGACAAATTGATCTCGAATTTGCTTAAAAAAGTAAAGAGGACTCTCAGGAGTTGTGCCGGGATACGGAAGCTCGTAAATTACTGATCCTGTGCTTAGAAGTTCTGTTGGTGCCGCCGAAAACGCGTTTGCAACAAGAAAAAAGGCACATAAAACTAATAGAACATTTTTCATACCCTATTATACACTGCACCTACACCCCTTATCAATCTCCCACCCACTCCCTACAACCCGCTCACTTCTTCCCACAACCTAAATAGTCTTGCACCCGTCATTAAAACATACTATAGTTATTGGTATGAACTTCAAGGATTTGGTTACGGGTTTTGTGGTAATGAGTTTGGTATTGTTTGGTATACAACCAAAGGTATATGCCACAACATTTGACCTTATTCCCCCGTCTGGACAACTGCAACGAGGGCAGGACGTAACCTTTACCATTAATATCGACACTGAAGGACAGTCGGTTACCTCAATCCAAGCAGGACTCACTTACGATTCGGTGCTCCTTCAGTATGTGAGTGTAGCTCCAGGTGCAGCTATGACGGCAGTCACGGCAGATACAACAACATATGGAGTCGGAAAAGTATTATTTACCGGTACCAACGCAACTGGGTTTAATGGAACAGGTGTATTTGCGACTGTTGTCTTTAAAATTATCGCTGATAGTCCCGGATCAACCGAGATTTGTACATTATGGCTCCCCGAGCCAACACCTACACTACCCCCATCCATTTCAGCAACCCCTGCTCCAGTGTGTGGATCAGTGTGTACGAGCAATGCACAGTGTCCTGCTGATATGCCGTGTTATATTGTAGCTGGTCAAACAAGTGGTTATTGTCGTCGCGCAGCATGTCCTGAGCGCGGTGATTGTATTTGTCCTGTTCCAACTGCCCTTCCACAATCTGGAATCATCGATTCACGTAATTCTGCGGTAGGTGCTGCAATAGTATTATTTAGTGCAGCAGCCGGTATATTTTATTTCTCTCAGAAAGAAAAATACACCGCGCACCATCACCATTCCAAAAAACACTTGCACAAAAAAGCGTGATTTACGGTATGAAAATTGCATTGTAGTTTAATCTACAGGACCAGTTTGGCACGTATCACACGTTATCGCAGTATAAAGGAAAATGGGTATTGGTTTATTTTAATCCTAAGGATGACACGCCTGGTTGCACAAAAGAAGCCTGCGCCATTCGCAACACAACTACAGAGTATAAAAAAGGAAAATATTATAGTTCTTGGAATTTCCAAGGATAGCGAAAAATCTCATAAACAATTTTCAGAGAAATTTCGTCTCACCTTTCCGCTACTGAAACAATTAGGGATATGGTGCTTGGGGTGAAAAAAGTTAGTTTCCTTTTAAACCCAAACCAAACTATAGCAAAAGAATATGTAAATGTGAACGTACTCATTCACGCTCAAGAAATCCTTCGCGATGTAATACTAGTATACGCTTTACCTTTTATACTATTCTACTTGCTTAAAACTGAGGCGGTTGTTGCTCCTTTGACTTCATCATGACAAATGCACCAACCCCAATAAGAACCAATACAAGAATCGCAACTACTACCATTACAATACCCTGACCCCCTGGCTGTGATAACGCCGAAGCAATTCCCCCGGTGGTCGTGGTAGTTATGGATTGTGATGATCGTTGTGAATTTGATCCTGTCTGTGAAGATGCTCTTTTTTTTGCTTCATTTACTTCGTTAAGATCAACTACCTCTTTGGTAACTGCAAGTTCACCCGCTGCATTAAACGTTGACTCTGTTTTGACGGTTTCAAATGAATTAATATTATTTGCTTTATGAAATGCACTGTTTTGTTTGAGGTACTCACGTGTTGATACTCGTATTAATTCACCAGTCGTTTTACGCACCCTAATTTCGTATGGAAGTGTGGGAATATATTGGGATCCAATAACATAATGCCCCTCCACGTCTGTTCGCACCTGATATGCCGGCGTATTGCTTCCTGATAAATAAATACCAACAAGCACATTGGGGAGTGGACTCCCATTTGCGTCATATGCAATTCCTTCAAGATATGATCGAATGGGGTCCATTTTGACTGATGTTGCCGGTGATTGGGCCTCAACATCTTTAACAATGTTTTTAAAAAAGGCAATAACGGTTTGAACTATCGATGGCAATTTTCCCACCACTTGAGGTTTGCGTACCTGCACCTCAGTAAATGCATATGTTTCATCAATTATTTGATCGACAGTAAATGCAAAACGACGTGAAGTTTTGTCGATTTCCGGTTTGTCTGTTCCCTCTTTTACCATACCGGTAGCAGGGTCGCTATACAGCAATACAAGCTCTGCGGGCACTATGGTTACTTTTCCGGTTATAGAAATTCTTTCGCCTGCTCGACCAACATTAACGTCTATAAGCATCGGAATTTTCGATAATGGTGAAGGTGCGCCAACCGTTTCTACTGCAATATCTGCACGCACTGTTTCACCCGCTTCTTCATGGATAATATCGCCAGTATTATAAAGATTTGTGTATCCATATTCAGAAAAAGCAGTTGATATTATGGTTTTAGGATCGCGTATCTTAAGAGGCTTACCGTTAAAACTTCCCTCAACTGTAAGAATATAATCGCCCGGATCGGTATAAAAACTATAACCTCCATTATCAACTGTATAATAAGGGTTAATGGCAACCTTTCCCGTACCGAATCCCTCGGGAACTATAACTGGTTTTCCTGTTGCCATATTGAATACTGTTACTTTTGCTCCGGGAATTGGCCCCAACGTTTCCGAGTCAAAGACAAAACCTAATGGGTCCCAGTGGATTGCCGCACAGTCAGAGTCCGTCTGAAGTCTATCAAAAGTAAAGGTCCCAAATTTTTGAGCAAGATCATTTCCTGTATCAACACCTGCTCCTGTTGGTTCTACTATTTGCATTCCATACCAATAGTGGTCTGCTGCAGGAAGAATGTCGTCGTGCCAACCAACTGGAAAATCAGTTTCATCTTTTCGAGGATTGGTACCCTTTAGACCATCACCTTCCTCTTTATTAAACTTATAGTTTTGAGATAAGAATTGATAATTCTGATCCGTTCCAAAAATTTCTGATTTCTTGTCGATGTCCGGGTCTCCTGTTGTAAGTTTATTAGCTATTTTTACAAATACATAGATTGGGTATCCGGGAATTGGACTACCCTTGCCTGGTGTGCCGGGTGGATATACGGAAAGTGATGCATCGTGACCTCCTGTCCTGTCGGCTTTTAAACAAAACCATTGTTGTCCCCCCTTGCTTTCAGGTGGCGGAGGTTCCTGCGCAATTACAGACCCGGTAACCGTAATAAAAGTCAAAACGGTTGTGAGAAACGAAATGATGCTCATATGGTTTACTATAAATTACATCTATGCATATTGTCAACTGTCGCCCCCTCAGTTAGTATGAATGTATGGGTCGTATTTTACTTCGATACATTGTTGTTGTGGTGGTTGCCGTGATAATAATGGGTAATGGCCACGTTTTTGCACAAACCCCAGCCCCTATCGCACAAACTCCCGTTTCTTGTGGTATAGTACCGAGTCTCGGCAACTGCCCCAGAGATTTAGCTGAAATTTTTAGTAAAAGTGAGTACTACAAGGGTGAAAAATGTGTCCCTACCTATGAGGAGTTTATTAAAAATCCAGTTGTCAATCATTTCTGGGCTCTCGATGAAGAAATAACTTCACAAGGTAAGGCTAACGAGCGTGCGCGTCAATTTTTGTACTGGGTAATGAGTAAAAGCGCCATTGACCAGCACCCTGTCATTCGACAAATCTGGAACACCACACAGGGCATTGTCATATTTCTTTTTATGTTGGTCGCCGCACTGTTTGGGCTTGTATATATTGTGGGTCAACGCTCTGATTTTCAAATAAAAATGCAGATATGGTCGATTGTGTATAAGATTGGCGCTGGGTTGCTTTATATTGTATTTTCCTACGCCATAATTATGTCTTTTATTCAGATATCGGAAATTGTCATGAAATTTTTTATTGAATCGCTTGGTGGAGACAAGCTATTTAACATTTATTTCACTGGTGCTGAGAGCAAGGAAGAAAGCTATGCGACCTTCATTGGGTGCCGTGACCTTAACTATAAAGTCCAAGAGGCAGTTGAGACTGAAGTTTTGCTCATGAAAATAACGAATGTAACGTACTACATTATGGGGATTATGATTATTTTACGAAAAATTTTGTTATGGTTTTTGCTTTTTGCCTCCCCATTTCTTGCACTTCTTATGCCCTTTGTATTTATTCGTAATACCGGGTGGATTTGGATAGGGGTATTTTTCCAGTGGGTATTTTATGGTCCACTGTTTGCGCTCTTTTTGGGATCAGTTACAAAAATGTGGCAAAGCGGCATTCCTTTTCCGTTTGACTTTTCACGTGTGTCCCAGGTTTCGGGCTATATTTATCCCACCGGAATAAATATCGTGTATGGAGGACCTGCACAAGTAGGAAGTCAAATAATTGGCGCACTAAATAACGGGAACTACGTTGACACGTTTGCTGAGTATGTAATATCGCTCATTATGTTGTGGGCGGTCATTTTCTTTCCATGGTGGCTTCTTCGCATTTTCCGAGATTATTGTTGTGACGGAATCATGGCGATGAAAAATGTTCTTATGTCTATGTATGACCGCATGGCGCCACCACCCAAAGCTCCACCTCCGGCTCCTGCTCCTCGACCAACTTCGACAAGCACTGCAATGAAGCGCCCCCACGAAGTCGAAGTGCCGGTAAAGGTTCGCCTTGAAACCATTAATGAGATTCGACAGACAAAAACTGAAGATATTACAAAATCGCTTAACCTCAAAATGAGCAAAATTACCGATATTGCAAAGTTTGAGACAAATAAACAGACGCATGAAACCGTAACGAAAAATATCGACATGCTCACTCAGCCAACAAAAGCAACAACTCCAGCCGAACGACAGAAGTTTATGAATATCCGAACCGAACTCTTTAATAGAACAATTAAAGATGATAAAGTTGCCCGACAAGTACTCTCTTCTATTTCTAGCTCACAAATAGAGATGAAGACACGAAAAGAAGAAATACTCCGTACCGTTCCTCGCGTTGCTCCAGCAGTTCAAGCTGTTGGGTATAAGGTAAATATCTCAAATGAAAAAGTATCTTCTATTAACACTGCAGTGGTAAAAAATGTAACCACAAATACATCAATTATGCAAAGCGTTGCGCAGGTAACAAAGGCTCCTGCAGAGCAAATATCTTCAGTGCTTGCTTCGTATAAAACAAATATTGCTAAAGCGCCAAGTCAAATAGTGTCATCGATTACCACAGAAACCGGAATCGCCACCGACACGATTAAGTCTATTATTAAAGCAGTATCTGATGCGGTTAAGAAAAATAAAGAAGTAGTTAAAAAAATTGCCGAGGAAGAGCAAGTAAAAGAAGATGTTGTCCAAAGCGTACTCACTACACAAACTCCGCTTGTTGCAGAGCCGGAAAAGAATATTGAACAGTCGGTTACCATTCCGCCGAGTGTTTCTATAGAAGATTACGAAGAAGTAAAGAAGATGTGGACCCAGCAGTATGAAAAAGGCGAAGTTCCCACATCTGAAAATATTACCTCTCGTGAACAGTGGGTTGAACAAGACACAGTGTTTATTACAAATACGCTGAACAAGCTCTTATCAACAGATGACAAGATGCGTCAAGAAGGAATCGATGATCTTGCATATATTCTCCCGGTATTCCTGATAAATAGTCTGAAAGGTGAAGAGCTCGTGGTTTATCTTAAAGCAAAACTAGAAGCTGCAAAAGCAGTGAAGCGTGACATGGATAAGGAACGAGAAATAACAGAAAAGTTAAAGAAAAAGGCAGACCAAGATGAGGAAGAACTTGTCGAAGTAAAGAAGGAAAAGAAAGAAGAAGCAAAGACGATGGAAATGTCACAAGAACTTCCAATTCAAGATGATACAAAAAAACCTACTGAAGGCGAATCAACCCCTTCGGATAGCGGGTCAGGGGCTCCGCAGACCCCTTTGACGTAACAACTACGGTGTCTTCAAGCCGCATTCCCCATCTGCCGTCAAGGTAGATTCCCGGTTCAATGGTAAACACATGTCCGGTTTGCTTAATATCTTCCGATTTTGCATGGATACGCGGTGCTTCATGAACTTCAAGACCAATACCATGGCCCGTTGAATGAGGAAATGATGGATATCCATTTTCAAATAATCTACCTCTACATGCATTATCTATCTCACATAGATTATTACATCGTGATACTGTCTGAATTGCATACTTCTGTGCAGAGAGAAGATGCTCATACGCATTTGCCACTTTTGTCGTGACTTTTCCAACACATGCCATGCGCGTAATATCTGAACAATAATTGTTGTACTTGACTCCAAAATCAAAAAGAACAACAGATGATTGCTGTATTGTTCCTTCTCCCCTCTTTGTGTTGTAGTGAGGTATTGCTGCATGCGCATCAACGGCAATAATGGGATCAAATGCTAGCTCTGCATGTAATTCCTCACGAATTATTTTTTCAAGAGTCCACGCAATTTCTTTTTCAGTTTGTCCAACTTGAATAGTTGATACAAGACTGTTAAGTGCTCTATCTCCAATATTGCATGCTTCCCGGATAAATTCAATTTCTTGAGAAGTTTTAACTGATCGTTCTTTTGTATAAAGATGCATCTCACCTTTTATGGAGATTCCTATTGTGTTAAGTGCGCGAACTTCATGTTCGGTGAGATTATCGCTTTGATAGATAAGGGTGGTAATTCCATGATCCCTACATAGTTTCTCTACTGCTCCAAAAAGTCCTTCTCCTGGGCGCGTAATAATAAGTGAATAACGATGGGAATGAAGTCCTGCATAACGAGCATCGGTGATTATGTAGTTTTTGTTCTCGATTACAACGAGTGCGGCTTCACGCTCTGTGGGACTCAGGGTTTCAAACCCTGTTACGTAGTACGTTGTATGTGGTTGGGTAATAAGTACTGCCGTCTTATTCATTGTGTGAAACAACATAAAGGCCAAGAAAAATAAGAAGCACTGGCCAGAATTTCTTGATCACATACGCATCCAACAAACCAAGATTAATAAGGAGAAACAAACCTCCTATGGCTGCAATAAATAGTCCAAGATAATACTGCGAAGACTTGCCTCTATGCTCATTTTTGTTTGAACCATCTGTCTTTAATTCTTTAGCAAACTCTTGTACGGTATCTTTAATTTCTTTTACATTTTCCTTGAGTGTTTCGGTACCGCCAGCTGACGATTGTTTAGATGATGGCAATATAATCCACAAAATAATATACAACAAGATTCCCGACCCTCCAAATATCGTAAGAACTACAAAAATAAATCGAATAACGTTCGGATCAAGATCAAAATAAGATGCTATACCTGCGGCAATCCCGCCTAGCATTTTATGGGAAAGATCACGGGTTAGTTCTTTTTTATTTGCGTTCGTCATACGCAATATAGTACCACATTATGTATATAATGCGATATGAGCAAAAAGGGTACATATTCAGTCTGGTTGGTCCCTGCAAAGCAAGATCTGATGGCATTCTCATTGTGCATAGAATCACTCGCAAAAAAATATCACTCTTTTATGTTTACACCCCACATAACAATGTATCGAATTAAGAATATTTCACTTGAGAATTTCGTTTCACATATAAGACCACATATTGAGTTACTCGCTGCATTTCGGGTGAAATTAGGCTCCGTTCAAAGCGGAGAGTCTGTGAACCGTACGCTTTATTATCCAGTTCTTCACTCATCCCCACTAACCAAACTTTATTCTTCACTTCATTCATCACTTAAAGAGCTTGGAGAATTTCCCTTTTATCCTCACATGAGTATTTTATATAAGCGCGGTATGACAGAAAACGAAAAAAATCAAGCCGTGTCTTATGCTCCGGCAATACATACTGTTCATATTTCCAAGCTTTATATTATTCAATCTGTGGTATCCCTCACCGAGGGGAGTGACGTTCCTGAATGGAGCGTGATTCACGAACAACTGCTATACTAAGATGATATACGTTTTCCTAAAGAGCTCGCAACAGTAACCCCTATTTCAAAAGCAATAACACTAATTTTATTTCTCTCATTACCGATAGTTAGTTTTATTTTCGGTATGAATTATCAAGCCGGGCATTATGATGGTTTATTCAAACCCACACCTACCAATGAACCGGTTGCGTGTACTATGGATGCGAAAATGTGCCCCGATGGAACAGCAGTTGGACGAATTCCTCCAAACTGTGAGTTTCAAGATTGCCCCCAGATACAACCGTAAGTGCTGAGGGAAAAACATTTACCGGAACAATTACTGATATTCAATATGAATGTGTGGTTGATGGAATCTGCGGTATATCAGTCGGAAAAGCATTTGTAGTTGTAAAAAAGGAGAAGGTCCCGCTCCTCGAGCACAGGGCTCATTTCCCCGCAACCTTATCAACTCGGACATGTGCGAACAGTTTGTAGGAAAACAAGTTGAGGTGTATGTGGCGATGGATGGGGGTCGTACAGATATGTTTACTTTGTTTGGGAGCAAAGAGTACTATATAAAACTTATTGATGTTACCATGTCAGGAACACAGTGTGGGGGCATTCAAGGTACGGTATGTCCTGATGGATTTTATTGTCGATACGACGGCACTTATCCCGATGCAACTGGTACATGTCTACGCTCGCCAAAACCACAAACTACCTATGTATGCCCAGAATCAGAGTATGTTGACTGTATGCCTGGTCCAGATAGAAAAGATAACACTCAATGTGGTCCTGATTTTTTACAATGGACTGAACAAAACTGCCCCGGGTTTCAAGGAGCCGCTTTCTAGCCTCAAAATAGTCTATTCGTTTAAACGAATGAACGATATTATATAGCTATAATATACCCATGTTTAACCAAAATCTTGCAATTGTGGATATTGAGACCACTGGGATGAGTGCAGAGAAAAACAGAATAATTGAGATTGCAGTAATTCGAATTGAAAAAAATAAAATTGTTGATAAATTCACTACACTTATCAACCCAGAAGTATCACTTCCTTATTTTATTACCTATTTAACTGGCATTACCGAAGATGAGCTTGATAAGGCTCCCGTGTTTTCGGATGTGTATAAAAAGGTAAATGCATTACTTAAAGATGCAACGTTTGTTGCACATAATGTCTGGTTTGATTACTCATTTATCCGATCAGAAATGGAACGCGTAGACACTTTATTTGAGTCAAAAAAATGTTGCACTGTTCGACTATCACGACGATTATATCCTGAACACCGCTCACATAGTCTCCAATCAATAATTAGCAGATATGATTTTGCTACAAAACGTCGTCACCGTGCATATGATGATGCATATATTCTGTGGAAGTTTTTACGGAAAATAAAAAAAGAGTTTCCGAAAGAATATATTCAAGAAGTATGGGGGAGAGTGAGTGGATAAAGGAAAGTGTTTTTGAGAATTTGTTTAAGTTGTTTTCTTCCATACCCACTTTTTAAGAACTCCTCCCGAGCCTTTGCATCAGCTTTATTTATAAAATACGCATAGTGAATAAGCTTAAATGGAGTCCTAAACTTGGTCACAGTTGATTGAGCTTTTGCATGCTGAACTAGCCCTTTTTTTAAATCTGTAGTGTATCCGATATATAGTCCACAATCTTTTAGGCTCTTAAGGATATAAACGTAATACCTATCTGAAACGTCAGAGGTTTCTGTCATGAATATATTCATCATAATGCGACGTTTGACGTCACAGATATATTTGGGATGAGGCCGCGTCAAACGCGGCTCACGTCTCACGTGAGGAAGCCACGTTCGACGTGGTGGAGATGCCGGGAATTGAACCCGGATCCGAAGAAACACCGTTACAAAAGTTTAGTGAGGGATAGAATATTTTTTACGCGAGTACGGGTCGGAAAATAATCAAACCTTGCCGTACAGCCGATTAAAGGTTGTCTGATTCCTGCCCAATCGGGAATGACAGTTCACATATTCCGGCTGGTTAACCCCGAACATCCCCTGCAAACCGGACACATCAAGGGAGCGGGTACTCATTGAAAGAGATAATTACGCAAAAGCATAAGCTTTCTTGGATGATCCGAAGATCATGCCGTAGGCGAGTTCTTTCAATTCGTCAGCTGCAGTAAATTTCTTAGCAGTTGTTGTATTTTGCTATTTCTCGATCCTCCGATTTGGAGGACCGACGCATAAACTACGCCCTCACCAATTGTAAAAGTGCAAATTCCTCGTCGATACCTATCATCCCCTTCGATTTGCCGTATTATGATCGGCTCATTCAGGGCAATCCCCGAATGTCAGATAATTATACTATAAGTCATTACTTTTTCATCCATTCTTTTGCTTCTCTTTTCTGTTGTTTTACTATTTCGCGCTTCCTCTCAATCTTTTTTTTCTCAATGTCACGTCGTCCTCGGGCAAGAGCTATTTCAAGTTTTATATATCTTCCCTTTGTATAACAAGAAAAAGGTATTAATGAATATCCCTTCGCAGCAGATTTAATTTGCAGCTTAAGCAATTCATGTTTGTGTAAAAGAAGTTTACGTTTTCGTTTTGAGTCGTACAGTTTGGTATGGGCAAACTCGTAGCGGGGAATATCTGCATTTACAAGGTAAGCCTCTCCCTCTTCAGTGAGTTTTATATACGCAGTATCTAAAACAATTCTCCCTAAAAAAACAGATTTAGTTTCAGGCCCGGTAAGCATGAT
>CAZLSE010000018.1:235-6644 GCA_964562055.1 uncultured Gammaproteobacteria bacterium | reverse complement strand
CGCTTCAACGGTCTCAAGTTTTTCGTAGCTTCGCTCAAATACACGATTATAGACTTTCATGGGATTATTCTATCAGAAAGACGAGTCTGTTTTTCTTCGTCGAAGATACATATAGGCTCCACCGACTCCCATGATTATAAAAATTAATAAACCAATCACATATCCAAAGTATTGTTTATTTATGCTTGAGTCTTTTTGCGTGGGAATCGGAGTTGTAGTAACAACCGGAGTTTTATTCTGATCTTCAATTATTACAGACTTTTTTGATCCTTGTGCCGAGCTATTATTTACAGCGAATTCGGATGTTTCCTTACGAACTGTAAGCCCGCTTACTGGTTCGATAAATTCAAGATAATAGGAAAAGCTTGGTACCGCTTCTTGGGGAACGGAAAAATAGCCCTCGTCATCAGCAGTAACTTGAACTGCAATAACGTTTGGGTGTGTTAAGCGAACATTTACTTGCGCATACGGTATTACTTGTCCTTTGGAGGTATATGCATATCCTGCTATGGTGGGAAGTATGGGTTAAGTTCGAATGGTAACACTCTCTTCTTCCGCAAAAACACTTTTCACAATTCTTTTCCACCAGGCTGTAGGACCCGTAGTTAGGTCGACTTTTGTAAATGTTGTATCGGAATCTCATTGTTTATGAGGGATGATTGTATGAGAATGCTATATGCTCCATTTTTATCCGCATTACCTGAGTCAATTATTTGGCCTGCTTGTTTTTTATAATTATTTTCGTGAGAGAATGTGTTGTTTGGCCAGAATATTTGGTACTATCACCTAAAACAATTTCTGTATTTGACAACACACCAAGTTTACGCACATCCTATTTGGCGGCTGAGTAGAGCGGGATATCTCTATGTTCTACATCTGGATATCCTTGCTGTTTTTATTTTTCTGTATCTATTCGTTCAATAATGATGTCGTCTTTTTTATATAAATCCGAATAGACTATACCATAGTTTGGGTGAACATGATTTTCATTCGTTATCATGGTGTATGTTTTAGGCGGCTTTACAGTAAGGTGATAATCACCATCCTCCACATAAAATGAATAATATCCAAGTTCATCAGTTGCATCAGCATTACGCACACCGTCTTGACTGAGTGTTTTTTTGTATTATCGAGTATGGTAATTTCAATATTATTCATAGGCTCAAGTGTGTTTGCATAAAAGACTTTGCCTTCTAGATCCCATTGTAAAGAAGCGCAATTTTTTACGCGCTTGGAGTAAACAGTTCTTCGAGTTCAAACTGACCTTGTTGTAATCTGCTAGCCGTGCCGGATGCATTTGAGTTTATGGATATTCTGGTGTCAACGGGAAAAACGGCAAAAAATTTGACCAAAGTATGACGCGCTGGTGCAAATGAAAATACCCCGCCAACCACAACTTGAATGTTACCACCGGTTGTGGTCATGGTTGGTGACCCTTCAAGATCCTGCATTACTCCCGCAACATATTTTGCTCCAGAAGGTACAAGTTCTGCATCAGCCGTTTGATTGCCCGTGGTAATGATTTGTCCTGATTTTGACTGAGTAATGCTTACAATATATATTTTTTTCCCTATCAGTAATCCTGTGCCTGTAAGTTTGCGTTTTCATATGGTTTTGCCGTATTTTTTAATGATAATTTTTGAAGCCTGCAAGCATACCTTGTTGTATCCAATAGAATTAGAGGCAGCGTATGATGTGACACTTAATAACGATGAAAAAACACAAAAGAAGTCCTGAAATTATTTTTTTACTTATATCTTTATATATATAAATAACACATCTGCGAAACGCATAATAAATAATAATTAGAAGAATTTACTTTCCGAAAACAACTTGTTTACCCATGGAGCAAGAAGCGATTCTATACGGGGGTCGTGAAGTTTGGCTATGTGTGATTTATGAATAGTAAAAAAACCATATGAAAATTCATAATTGGGTTGAGGCATTGTGTTTAATTCCACTGCATATATATGATTCACCTCATGTTCGTAATAGCCGCTTACGTCATCAAACGCCTTATATTTGCATTTGGTAATGCATTTTGGCTTTGATTTAATCGTGTCATTTGACACGTTCCACTCCCGTTCAAGCGCATTTATCACTGCATCCTCTCCTTTTTGCAATATGTCTTTCTCGTAAATAGGATGCGATGAAAAAGTAAAGTCAAATACATTATCAAATACAGGGTGTTTTCTGTGCTGGAGTAGTAGTTGTTCTTGGACCGTAATCACTGCAGAAAAACCTCTATGGAGAATACCTTTTTTATGAGCGTCCCATTTCTCAACCTTCCCTATTACCTTATCATGTTCATCAACTTCTGCAATATATTGCTTCTGTTTATAGTAATCCTCTGCATTCATTATTGCAAAGTAAATATTTTCTTAATCGAATCAATCAGGGATGGCGGTTGAACTCTCTTCATTACAATGTTTACCTCTTTTACTTCATGTTCTGTGATTATTTCACCGCCATCATACACATGAGGAATATCAAACTGGGTCGATGTGGTAAGTTCATATCCTTCCTTAACCACCTTTAGTTTATACGTACCGGGAGATACTAAAAATTGATACTTGCCTTTTTTTGATGAGGTTACCGGATTAGCGACCATATTAAATGGGTCCTTTAATTGAACAAATTTACCGTCTTCGTTTTTTACATATAGTGTTATTGTTGCACCTGAGATTGGTTTGCCTGTGTCAGTGTCATATACAATGCCTCTTGGGTCCCACTGAATAATGACGCAATCCTTGTTTGCCTTGTCAAAAATAAACCGAGTAGATGCTTGTTGTAGAGCTCCTCTATCACCGCCATCACCGCCCATACCGCTCGCAAACTGCATAGACATGATCATGCGCCATGCATTGATGCGTGTGTAACTCTCCCATTCATACGGACCAAATTTTCCTTCTGTATCTGTTTTGGGAATAGTTTCAATGGGGGAAGACTGATCGATAGGATTACCCGCCATGTCTGTATAAGAGGTAAATGCATACCCATATTTATCTTGAAGTTCTTTTAAATGAGACCCCCGAGTAAGGAGTACATTATCCAGTTCAATGTTTCCCGTCGTACACTGGTAGTCTTTTTGCTCTGCCGACTCTGAAACACACTCTAGCACATAGGTTGGGGTTTCTCCTAGTTTGAGCTGAGTGCCTGTTTTTGACTGAACTTTCACTCTATGTTCCTTGTTGCCCTGTCCTGAACATCCAGAAGCAGGATCACTACAGGGTTTTGAATCAAGACAAATCCAGTACTTTCCTGCTTCCTTAAAACTGTCAGACTGAACACCGAGAATACCATTCTCATCAAACGCATCTGGATTAGGAAGTGGAATGTTTTTAATTATAGTCGGCTGAATTGGTGTTGGTGTTGGTGGTGGCGTGGTTGGTGTGGGTGGAGGTTCTGTGGGACCGGGTGGTTTTGGTGTAGGTTTACGATCACCGCATACATAACAAATCTTTCCACCACTATTGCCACATGAGCATGCAATTCGTTTGGTTTCACAGTCACATCCAGCAGGGCAGGAAGAACTCATACCCTCTTCTTCACAGCTTGGCGGAAAACAATAAGGACAACATTCATTGCCTTTGGAATCATATGTGCATCCCTTGCCCTTACAGTCCTTACCACAGTCGCAACCATAACTACACTTAGGCGCACATTTGCCGCCGATCGTTGCTTCAGTTTGCCCGACAAAGCCAAACAATAAAAAGAATGTAGCTAATCCAATAAATATGATTTTTTTCATAGGTCTACCAAAACCGAAACAAGTAATGCATTTGTATCAAGCTCGAACCGATATCGTTCCATTAGCTGTGGCTTATCACTGTAAAAAGCATTATACCCAAATTTATGACCATTCAAGTCTTGAGTATCAAATGCATTGGTGATAAGCGGTGTCAGTAGCTCGTTTCGCTTTGTTAGGTGCATTTGATTGCCTGATACCCTTCCCAACGCGTGAAGAAAATAGATACGTGTTGCACAAAGGTCGGTATCGCCGCATGGATATGTATTTGTTTGAGTCGCGACCGACTCTGCTTGTCTGAGATAAAATGTATCTCCGGTAACTTTAAATAAATCAAGTGCCGCAATTCCTAAAAAATATGGATTATTGTGTGCCGATAGGGCATTGTTGTAAAGACCAATAGCTGTATAAAGAAATTTTGAGTAATCATCAAGATCGCCCGAATCTCGCAAATATGCGTAGGTATATACATACTCTGATGAAAGTATGGCGTGCATATCTGCTTTTGAATCTACTCCAAACTCCTGAATCGTGTCAAATGGGCGAACAGTCGTAACTGCACGCGGACTAATAGTGGTTGATGATTGAGCAACAAGCGCTTCGACGGGATCGATTACGCTTGGATCATGTTGTATGCGATATAAGATATTTTTGATTTGTTCTTTCTGCTCGGGTTTAAACTCCCCCTCACTCCATAATTCATACATATGTTTAAAGTTTGTAAGCACTGGTTGAATTGCAGATATTTTTTTTGAATTTTCATAGATTGCTAAATCGTTTTGAATTATTCGCATGGTATCGGGACTTCGGTTGACAAATTTAAAGTACTGATACTGTGCCCATGTTGCAATTAATCCAAGATTGTTTCCTATGTGATTTGATGTACACTTTTTGTCGGCATCGCAATACGTGCCAGTAGAATACCCCCCATCACTTATAAACTCACCGTATGCTGTGGGATTTTCAAGACGCTCGCCATACACTCGTTGTGAATGAATCCACTCAAGAATGGCCTGCGCCGCCTCTCTTCCAAAGGCGGGCGTAATAACACCCCGTTTTACATATACACCATCAGGTGATTTTCTTACTGGAGTATTTGAGTTTCGTCTCGTCCCGACGAGACTTCGACCTATGCGAGAGGGAGTTTCGACCGTTGAGGTGGCAATCGATTCATTTGTTTGTTTAACCGATAACACTGCAACTGCAATAATTGCGACAATAAGTATGATCACAGCGACTGCACTCAGGACTATAAATTTCCGGTCCATATGTTTATTGTATATATTTTTGTACAATAGTGCCATGAATTTTTTTGTGGGGATTTTTGGGTTTTTGCTGATGACTCAGCTAGGAAAACACTTTTTTCTTCCTTTCTCATATTTATCAGGAATCCGGATAGACTATCTTGCCCCTACACTGTATGCAACAGACCTTGTCTCGTTCATTTTAGTAGGATCACTTATTCACGATAGGAAATTAATTTGGAACTTCATTCGTCCTTACCTCAATAAATTCCAGTTAAGTATTGGAATTGGGTTAGTATGCCTTATTGCGAATGCAGTTATTGCCCCATCAAAAGAACTGTGGCTATACTCAGTTATGCGTACTCTTCAGTGGATTGGAGTAGGGATATTTTTCATACGGTATGGTAGGAATAAATCGATAATAGCATCACTTTTTCATGGTATTTTGATTGGTGCTGTTATACAGCTTGTACTAACTCTTAGTCAACTTTCACTTCGTCATAGTCTTGAGGGAGTATTTTACTGGCTTGGTGAACGCAGATTTTCAATTACAACCCCGTCTATTGCGAAAGCTGTTATAGCTGGTGAAGAGTTTTTGAGACCATATGGAACCTTCTCTCATCCAAATTCACTCGCAGGGTTTTATCTTCTTGTTTATGCTGTTGTACTTACTCAAAAAAATACTATGCAAATTACCATTCGTTTACTCCTTCTTTTTTGTTCCTCAGCGCTTATTATTATTTCCTTTTCTCGTACGGCGTTGGTGGTTTACGCTGTGGTTACTCTCTTGTATTTTCTTCGACTACGGGCAAAATGCAAATGGTGCACATTAGCAAAGTTCACAGTCGCCATATTTTTTCTTGTGTTTGCTTTCTCAATTACCGGCGACCGTCAATCTTTTGAAAAAAGAGTTGATTTTGCCGATAAAGCAGTGCGCATTATTATTCAAAACCCAACAACTGGAGTAGGGTTTGGCAATTACCTAATTGCACAACACGCATATCCTCAACAATTTCCCACATTTTTTGAACAGCCTGTTCATTCAATTTATCTTTATAGTGTTGCCCAACTTGGGATTCCGCTGGCCTTTTTATTGTTCAGTTGTATCGCAATGGCGATTTATAACTATCTAAACATTTATTCATTCGCATATCCATTATCGGTGGTCGTTCTCACCGGAGCTGTCGATCACTACTGGCTAACCCTTCCTCAAAATCTCTTCCTTTCCGCAACGATTTTTGGAATACTGATAGCAATACATGAAAAACAGATTTCAGGAAATCGATGATATCCGGGGTATTTCGATGATTGTAATGATTCTCATCCATACCACCGCATACCTCCTATCCGACAAGATTGCGTACTATACTCGTGAAATCAGCCAGTTTGCTGTTGTGGCATTTTTATTTTGTTCAAC
>CAZLSE010000018.1:0-218 GCA_964562055.1 uncultured Gammaproteobacteria bacterium | reverse complement strand
AAAGGCCTTACCCGGTCACCGTTATTAAATTTAAAGCCTACCTCATCAGACGACTCAAGCGTCTTTTGATTCCCTACTATGTTTTTGTGGTGGCGTATGCAGTGTTCATGGGTCTGTTTGCAGATAAAACACTGTCACATTCATATCTTGTTCAAAATGTACTTCTCACTGGCGGCATTGACTTTAACTGGCTGGTACTCCTCTTTGTTCAGTTAACC
>CAZLSE010000017.1:0-27980 GCA_964562055.1 uncultured Gammaproteobacteria bacterium | reverse complement strand
CAAAATATTTCTTATTTCGCTATCCGTAATCACTCCCTCGTTGTTATAACTAAGCAAAATATATTTTGCATTTGCGATAGAAATCAAATGATCAATAGCTTTGTTTGCTCGTCCTTTATAGCAATATTCAGAAAGCTGATGATCGTAATTTCTCATTCCTGTTTTTCCTGAAATTATAGGCTTTTTTGTCCCAAACCACCCTTCGGCTACTAATTCCAAAATAAAATAGTTAGCCGCGTATTGTCTGCTGTTATACGGCGGATCTAAATATAAAATATCAATATTTTTAATTTCTTTTATCAATTCGTTTGCGTCTTTCTTGAACGCTTTATTTTTTCTAATACTTGGAATTATTTCTGGTGCCGTTAAAATTATCGGCTTAATTGCTCTTTGATCCCAAATTTTTAAATAAGCGCTATATGTCCCAGCAACATTTGAAACCAAATTTATCGCTTCAAGTAAAGCGGTTATCAAATAATAATATTCTAATTCGTTAACAACATCAGCGTTTTTCCATTCCTCAATTTTTTCTCTTATCGCGTCAATTTTTTGTCCATTTTCATTTGAAAAATATTTGCGCCCCTCGTTGCCGTCAGGGCAATAATTTTTAAAGATGTAACCTTTTTTAGGCGACAAATTATTGAGATAACCAATCACATAATTTTGATCTATGTGATTAACTCCTAAATGCTTTTTTAATTTTAAAAATGTTGGCTCTTGATTTAACTCAATATAAGTTTTTGCCAAGGCATAAGAAAATTCCAAAAAATCATTAGCGATAACTGTATAACCTTTTTTCTTAAAATGTTGAGCAACGACAGTTGTGCCAGTAAAAAAGTCAACAAATTTTGCGCCATGATTTAACTCGGTTTTTTTAACACCGATTTCTATTAAATCCAATAATTTGTCTTTTCCACCGTAATAACGCATAAAATTTTATTTTATTAAATCCTCAATAGGCGCGTTCAATGCCTTGGCGATCTTTTTCAAAGTTTCAATAGTCGGATTGCCTTGTTTGCCTGCCTCTATATTGATAATCGTGTTATTGGAAACATCGGCAAGGCGTGCCAGTTTCTCTTGGGAAATTCCCATTTTTTCCCTTAACCGCTTTACGGTCTTTGCTATGTTGTTTTTACTTGACTCTGCCATAATTTATTAGTAATATTAAATTGTGGTATACTTATGTATGCAAATGCTTCTTTCCCACAACATAATATTACCAAAATATTTGGGAATCGTAAAGGAAAAAGGGAGTAGAATGTCAAAAACGCGCGCAAGGGAGGGTGGGGCAAGCGTTTTTACCGCTTTGTTTTCTTCTTTTAGTATTTCGGCCCCGCCGTCCGCTCGCTCAAAAAATTTCAGGGCGAAGCCCAAGCAGGCGGGCAAAAAGGAAGGGGGTCTGGGGGAAGGAATTTTTGCCCGCCTGCTCTGCCCGTCGAAGGCGGGCTGTGGGTGGGAAGCGTTTCCGCCGTTTGGCGTTAAGCCAAACATCAAAGCAAAACAATTTTCAATTCCTTTTAAAAGAAAAAAGGGCGCGCACAAAATACAAAAAATTGAAAGAAAATTGTTTTGCTTTGCTCGCCGAAGTTCTGCGGGCGGAAACGCTGGGGCGGGATTAAAAGTCAAAATCAGGATTTTCGTCAAAAAAAGTTCGGATTTTGTCCAAAAGGTACCGCATTTTTACGGAAAGTACTACAAGACCCGTTTATCCTCTCACTTTGGCGTATTGGGGTTTGCTCAAAAAATCTAATATAGCAAGCAGAGATTCCCGTCACTGAGCTAAAGCGAAGGGACGGGGGTATCTATAATGTGAGAAATACGCTTCCATTATCATGTACAAGTTTTACATCCTTAACTTTTGCTTCAATAAGCTTTGAAAGGTCTCGTAAAACAGAGTAAACGTAGAGATAATCACGATCTATTTTAGGATCTTTAGCAATTTTACTCACCCGTAATGGTTCTCCCTGTTTATCTACGTTCAGCTTAAAGATCATCAGTCGTTTACCTTTGTAGGTAGTAAAAGAAATAGATCCCCTTATTGCCAAAATGATAGATATGTTTATCTTCATCATCCCACTGAAATTCAGGAGTAACGGACATGGTAGAAGTTTGAAGCTTATTCTGTTTTTGATATTCCGTTTACTTGGTAAGGTTATTGGTTATGGCTTTTTGAAACCGGGCTAAACGTTATGGTAAGAAAAAATCGGGAATAGCTTGTAAACGACAAATATTCAAGATCTTTGCTTTGTGGTCAATAAAAACTCCACGCAGTCCTCCCCAATCTGATACAAGACGTAAATAATCCCCATTAATAGGAAAAACGGGGTAAAATCGACAAAATGGGGATGTTTTAAGATGAATAGCCAATGTTTTAAATGAGGTAAAAGACATTAAGCATAACACGAAAATCGTCAAAAACCACCGGACCAGGACGGACTAATTCATGAGGCTTATTGATATATGGAGTAAAAACAGACTAAAGGATGTTAAAAAGAACATTAAACACAACATGAAGGTTCCTTGAAGTCATAAAGTAAACGTGTTAAGAATTGAAGTTTAAACTGTGATTGCGGTCTACTCATAGCAGAAGCATTGTAACAAATAGGTTGTCAGGAAAGAAAAAACAGATATTTTTGCATTTAAAGTTGGAAAACACTATAATATGAAATATTATTCATTTAGCGAAATAAACATGACTGCAACAGAACAAACTAAAGCAGCAGGATGCGAAGTATTGTGTTCCAGTGTGAAGGAAGAAGCAGCAAAGAATTTTGACACGAGAAAACTAAGTGATATATTAAGTGATCCAAGTATGAAGGTTGTTGACAAAGGCCAACTTGTGAGTGAGGGCAGACCAATGCGTGTTATCGTTGTGGAAGGTAAATCCATAATTGGAACGAAATTAATTTTTATAGGCGTTGTTGGAGAAAAAGTCTTGGAACAAACAGTCTACTTATCGAATGGTGATATAGTTGCAAACAGTATAGAAACCTTAGACAAAGTTAATGAAGCAAAAGTTAATGGATTAAAAGAGGGAACGATAAAACCAACTTGTGCTGAAATCACACTTCCTGCAGATGTGACTCCTAATGTGGTTTACAAAAACGGTGATCCTTTTAATCTATTTAAATTTACAACAGAATATTGTGTTGGTAATCTGCCTAAAAGAGGTATTAAAACAATTGAGGCAGTGGTAGGGCAAAAAACAGCTTTTCGAGATGTCCTTGCTAATGCAGGATTTAATCACTTATCGGCTTTTGATAATTTTTTAGCCACTAACTTTGGTAGCGGTTTATATAAAAATTCTCCTAGATTAAACTTGATGAGATTTCAAGCGAAAAAATAAAAAAGTTGATTTCTGGATTAAACTCTTAGATTGTTAAATTAGTTTGTTTGTATAGCATATAAAATGGGTCCTATTGTTCAAAAATCATTCTATCCTTCCTGCATTTCTCACGACTACGGCCAATACGGATTGTAAAGTTGAATAAATATGAGGTTTGGAAAGAGTATTACAGAATCGCCTCCATTGGTTGTAAACGTTCAGCGAATTTAGTGATATCAAACTTAAATACAAACACGGCTATAAAAATTAAAGAAATCAAAAAAATGACTAATCCAAAATAAAGTAAAAACTCCCTAACCGAAATGTCTTTTTTTTCTTTTTTCTCTTTCTTCATATTCTCTATACTATCTTATCAATATTTAGGTTTCAACTTTATGATTTTGTAATTTGAGACAAAAGTGATTAGGCAAATTTTACTTTACCTACTTTACTTTATCTCCCTTCATCTGTACTATGAAAATATAGGTGGATTTATTTCCATCCTGTTTTGCGTATCTAAATTCTGTTATGGCACCCGAAAAAGTAATACTGGAGCGACTGAAAAAGAAGCTCAAAAAGTTGTTTGATAGACCTTCTCTATTTGCGCCGCTAGGGATTAGCCAGCAAAATGGTGAGTTTTACTTAATTCTGCAAAAGCAAAAAGGGGTGCCAGATCAACGATATATTGCGAAAAGCACCGATGGATTTTCTTTCGAAATGACAAAGAAAAAAAAGACAGAAAAAAGCATTGGCATTGAGCAGTATAAGTATGAAGGAAAATTCGTGCGCTACGAGGGAGATAGGCGCATACAAGTTGCATACTCACAAGATGGATTAACATGGGATAAAAAAGAAAAGCCAGTTCTCATTTCGCCATTTCCTCTTGAAGTTATTGGTGTATTTCACCGCCCGGAGTCGTTATTGCTTGTATATGCTGAAAAACAGATTATTAACAAAGTAACTCATTACCGATTACACTTAGCATTTTTTGATAAGGGTAATCCTTCTACTCTTCTGTGGAAAACCGAAATACCTGTTTGGGATCAGATTCATGAATGGAAAGGAAAGGCAATTAAGCCGATAGGAACAGTGTTGCATAACGATAAAATTATTTGTTATTTTTGGATAGAAAATGAAGGAATGTATGGCGTTCTTATTTCGGGATTTTTATTCGATCCAAAGGTGCTTGCCAAAAAAAGGGTACAACTGCAAAAACATATTGCAAACCCCATACTTTCTCCACAGCTAGAAAACAAATGGGAGGCGTTCAATACCTTTAATCCGGCAGCAATTGAAGCCGGTGGAAAGGTGCACATTTTATATCGTGCTCAAGGGTTTGATTATGTGTCTACTGTGGGGTATGCAGCTTCGCATGACGGATATACCATTCATGAACGACATCCAGAACCCATTTTTACTCCTTCACAAGAATTTGAATGCAATCCAACCGCCACAGCATCGTATGACTTCATGTCAGGAGGAGGATTTGGCGGGTGTGAAGACCCGCGTGTTACACTTCTTGATGACACCCTTTATATGACCTATGTTGCATTTGACGGATGGAGCCCGCCACGACTTGCCCTTACTTCTATCCTTCTTGATGACTTTTTACAAAAGCGATGGTTATGGAGCAAACCAGTACTCATTTCGCATCCGGGGATAGTAGATAAAAGCGGATGTATACTCCCCGAAAAAATAAATGGAAAATACGTTTTTTTCCACAGAGTATTTCCCAATATTCTTATAGATTACGTAGATGATCTTAACTTTGACGGGAAAACGAAATGGCTAAAAGGCCAATACAGTATCGATATCCGTCCTGGCAAATGGGACAGCAGAAAAATAGGAGCAGGTGCGCCACCTGTCAAAACGAAAGATGGCTGGCTTCTTATTTATTACGGCGTTGATGACAAAGATGCGAGTAAGTATCATATTGGAGCGATGTTACTTGATTTAAACGATCCCACTAAGGTATTATATCGATCAGACAGTCCTATTTTAGGACCAACCGAAGAGTATGAAAACAACGGGTTTAAACCAGGTATCGCGTATCCTTGCGGTGCAATTGTAAAAGACGATCAGTTATTTGTTTATTATGGAGGTGCCGATTCGGTAGTATGTGTTGCAACGGCGGAGTTAGGCACATTTCTTTCTGAATTAAAATCAAATAAACCAACACACCTTCATTCTGTATCGATACAAGAAGTAACATATTAACAAAGAATCTCTTATGTCACTTATTCGATCAAAACAAAATCCCCTCATCAGTCCTGATCCAACTCACCCGTGGGAATCATATGCGACGTTTAATGGAACGATAATACAAAACAACGGAAATCAAGTTCTCCTCTATCGGGCAATGGGAGATGAGACGGTGTATCAGGGGAGAAAAATGCGTCTTTCCGTAATTGGCAAAGCAACCAGCACTGATGGAGAGCATTTTAGCAACAGAACACCTTTTATTGTTCCGCAAGAAAAATGGGAACTATTTGGATGTGAAGATCCTCGTGTAACGTTTATGGATGGCACTTACTATATTTTTTATACGGCGCTTGCAAACTATCCGCCCAATGCCACCGGTATACGCGTCGCTGTGGCAGCCTCTCCTGACCTGCAAACAATTACAGAAAGACATTTAGTTACTCCCTTTAATGCCAAAGCAATGACGCTTTTTCCAGAAAAAATAAATGGAAAATATACAGCACTTCTTACCGTTAACTCAGATCGCCCACCATCCGTAATTGCATATGCACAGTTTGATCATCTTGAAGATATGTGGGATACAACGTTTTGGGCTACATGGTATGAAAATCTTGATAATTATGTGGTGAAACTGAGACGGGTAAATAGCGACCAAGTGGAGATCGGAGCGCCACCGCTTAAAACCGACGATGGATGGCTTCTCATTTATTCATATATCAAACACTATTTAAGTGAACAGGTAAAAAAGGAATTTCGCATAGAAGCACTTCTTCTTGATACAACAGATATTACGAAAGTGATTGGGAGGGTTGAAACTCCTTTACTCGTTCCAGAGACTCCTTACGAGCAGGTAGGACAAATAGAGAATATTGTTTTTCCATCTGGAGCAAAGAGAGAGGGAGATACATTAGATATTTATTATGGCGGAGCAGATTCGGTTTGTGCAAAAGCAACAACGTCGTGGTCATCACTCCGTTTGAAAATGGAGACTAATGCTCCCGCCACACTCAAGTGTGCAAAATTTCCCCAAAACCCACTATTACAACCAATACCTCATCACGAATGGGAAAGTGCTGGCGTATGTAATACGGCTGCGGTAGAAATTGATGGAGTAGTGTATTTAGTGTATCGAGCATTTACAAAAAACAATACCTCAAATTTAGGACTTGCAGTAAGTTATGACGGATATTGTATTGACGAGCGACTCCCCTCACCCATATTTCCACTTCGTACCGAATTTGAAAGACCAAAACAAGTTGGAGCAGGTAGCGGCGCCGAAGATCCCCGTATTACGCGGATTGACGACACACTATACATGTGTTACACAGCATATGATGGTGAGCTAGCGCGACTTGCTCTCACCTCTATCTCTATTTCTGATTTTGTACATAGAAATTGGGAAGCATGGGCACTGCCCACAATAATATCCCCACCAGGTGTGATGGATAAAGATGGCGCACTATTTCCAGAAAAAGTTAATGGTAAATATGCATTTTTCCATCGAATTGAACCAAACATAATTATCGACTATGTCGATACTCTCACTTTTGCAAATGGTTCTCATTTGGGTAGCGCAAATATCATTACTCCACGAAATGGGTCTTGGGATGGCATAAAAATTGGCATAAACGGACCGCCAATTAAAACAGAAAAAGGTTGGCTTGTGTTGTATCATGGTATAAGTAAGATTGACAGACACTATCGAATTGGTGCATTTCTTCTGGATAATCAAGATTTAACTCGCATTATCGGTCGCACATCTTATCCCATACTTGAACCAGAAATGATGTACGAACGGGAGGGAGTGGTGCCAAACGTTGTATTTTCAAACGGTCACATTGTACGCGATAACAAGATAATTATGTATTATGGTGGTGCCGATAAAGTAATCTGCGGAGCTGAGATAGAAATAGATAAACTTATCGACTATTGTATTCGGAGTGAAAATAAACGCTTTCTCATTTGATAAAGGTGCGTTATGGCGCGATAAGCGCTGGACCTGGTTTGGTGTTTGCCACAAATCCATTCTTTTGTGCAATATACTTTTCTGCTGCCTCAGAACCCAATGACAGTGCTTTAGATCCAAGAAATGGAAGTGAAGCATTCGCAGCTACTTCCGGTTGTCCAAACATAAGCGCGAATGGAGCAATCTAACCGCTTAGTTGTCCTATGGCTCCGATTAGTCGCGCAGTGCTAATATAGATATCAGCTCTCGGGTTACCACTATCGCTTAAATAACCATAATTTAGTTATCGAAGCATTAGGCGGAACGAATGCTATTGCAAGTATACGCAGTATTTTACTTCAGGAACTTCTCGCCTCCATTGGGCACCCGTAGCATAAAGCGGATGGACTCTTACTTTGGTTTCTGTCGTACAAAATTATACCAGATCGCTATATAATAGTCAAAATAGACCTGTAAGAGAAGAATATAAACATCTTATAGTACTTATTATCTATGTAAGGTATATAAACTCGCATATGATAGGTATTGATTTTATAGTACTCATTTTGTAAACTGTCTATACATTTTTTATATGTTCCGACGAAAGAAAAAGAAAGCAAAGCCTTATCTCCTGTATGTAATAGCCATTTTTGGTTATTTTTTTATAACAGCATTTCTTGCAGTTTGGGTTGGCACTCAACTTGAAAGAGCATTTGGCTCACTGGTAACCTCACGACTTGTGATGCTCGGTATATTTTTTGTTGGATCGTGGTCGCTTATGTTTGTATTTTTAAGGTATAAAAAGTTACTATGATTGATTTATTAAGAATTCCAGGCAATCCTCTCTCCATTCAATCGGAGGTATTAGGATTTATAGGTGATTTTCCTATTCGTAACACCGAGACCACTGCACTCCTTGACTGGATTTTTTTTATTTTGCTTATGCTTGCTGCACGCAACTTTCGTATTCGCAATCCAGGACGCTTTCAAATAGCAGTAGAAATGATACTATGCATCATAACTAGTCTCATACAACAAATAATTGTAGATGAGAAGAAATCACGCAAAATCGTACCTATTGTTACTACACTTACCCTATTTCTATTAGTATCTAATCTCATCACAATGTTTGTGCCGATTATATCTGGCTTTACGTATAATGGTATACCGCTTTTTAGGACGCATACGAATGATTTTAATACTACCGTGGCATTGTCTTTTTCTATGATATTTTTAGGTCAAATCTATAGTGTGCAGCACGGTGGATTACTTGATCATTTTTTTAAATATGTTCAGATTAAACAAATTATATTCGCATTCAGAAAAAGTATTAAACAAGGTTTTTTATCGATTATAAACGCGTTTGTTGGATTACTTGATATAATCTCTGAATTCGCAAAAATTATTTCGTTATCGCTTAGACTGTTCGGCAATATATTTGCTGGAGAATTATTAATAGGCGTGTTTATGAGTATGATTGCAATCGGATTGCCAATTCCCATTATGGTACTTTCACTATTGTCCGGCGTTATTCAGTCAATTGTTTTCGGTTCTATAGTTGCATCTAATTTAAGTTCATCCCTAAGTGATTAATCATTATTAATTTTTTATTTTTACACATATGGATCCAGAGGCAGCAAGATATTTAGCTAAGTCAGTTATTATTTTGTCAATGGTGGCTACCGCCCCAGCGGAAGCGTCGCTCATTCGAGCCGCTTTTGAAGCGATTGGACGAAATCCAAAACTAGAAAATACGTTATTTAGCAAAGCAATCGTAGCAGTAGCTCTCGTTGAGTCGACCGCAATTTATGCATTAGTGGCATTTTTCACCATATAATAATTCCCAATGAACATCGCAGAAATTGCAACAAGAATTGGTTTTGATGTAAAGGTTTTTATTTTTAACCTAATCAATTTTCTCATTCTTGCTTATTTGTTGAAAAAGTTTTTTTTCGATAAGATCATGAGGATAATGCGCCTCCGTGAAAAAGAAATTCAAGAAGGAATAGCACTTAAAAATAAAGCACAAGAAGAACTAAATACTATTACAAAACAAAAAGAGGCAATTCTCATAGAAACTGAAAAAAAAGCCCAAGCAATGCTTGATGAAGCGCGCGCACAGTCGAAAGAAGAAACTGAAAAACTTCGCATGGAGACTATTGCAATGACAGCTCAGCTCAAAGAGCAACAAAAAGCTCAACTTGAGGCAGAAAAGGCAAATATGTTGCGTGATTTTAAAAATCATGCTACTGATCTCGTTATAAAAACAGCCCAAACTATTATTCGTCAAAGTAAATTCATTTCATAATTCGTATGCAGATACAAGACATTATTCACGAACTAACGGTATTTCAAAAAAAAATTGGATTTACCCCTAAGTCTGTTATTGTGTACACTCCTCAGGTTGACAATGCAAAACTTAAACTGGCAGTTAAAGAAGTTTTCCCAAAAACCCCCACTATAGAAAGTACAGTTGATCCGCGAATACTCCATGGTATCCGGATTGTTGCAGACGGAGTAACATTCGACACAACCGTATCGGGAGATTTGCGAAAACTTCGAGAGGAACTCATGAAGGTTGAGATTACGAATAAAAATGAAGTGATGAGGCGTTTTGAACAAAAGATTACCGATAGCAAACAACTTGTCGACAACATAACAAGCTCCGGAATAATCAGTCAAGTTAAGGATGGTATCGTCCAGATTGTGGGACTTTATCACTGTATGAATCAGGAGCTCCTCATGATTAATGGAACGGTGAAGGCTATTGCAATGAATTTAGAAAAGAAAACTATTGGAGCTATTATTCTTGATACATCAGTGACAGTAAATGCGGGAGATATTGTGACCCGCACAGGTAAAGTAATGTCTATTCCTGTCGGTGAGGAGTTATTGGGAAGAGTAATAAATCCCCTCGGTGAGGCGGTTGATGGACTTACGGAAATTACCTGTAGTGAAACACGTGAAATTGAAAAAATTGCACCAGGTGTATTAGCCAGAAAACCAGTTAGCAAACCTTTACAAACTGGCATAACTGCCATTGACGCGCTCATCCCCATTGGTCGAGGACAGCGAGAACTTATTCTGGGAGACCGACAAACAGGAAAAACTTCCATTGCAATTGACACCATACTTAATCAAAAAGGCGAGAATGTTATATGCATTTATGTTGCAGTCGGTCAAAAAGATGCAAAAATAGCAAGTCTTGTTGAGACGCTCCGTAAAAATGGCGCGATGGACTATACCGTTGTTATCAATACTTCAGCAGGAGATACTCCATCTCTCTTGTACCTTGCACCGTATGCGGGTATTACGATTGCCGAGTACTTTGCAGGTATGGGTAAAGACGTATTAATTGTATATGACGATTTGAGTAAACATGCCGTTGCCTATCGGGAACTTTCACTTCTTCTTCGTAGGCCTCCAGGCCGCGAGGCATATCCAGGTGATGTATTCTATTTGCATTCAAGACTGCTTGAGCGCGCAGCAAATTTAACCCCTGAATTTGGTGGTGGTTCCATTACCGCTTTGCCTATTATCGAAACTCAGGCAGGTGATATTAGCGCCTATATTCCGACGAATGTAACCTCAATTACAGACGGGCAGATTTTTTTGGAGTCAAATTTATTTCATAAAGAAATTCGGCCAGCAATTAATGTAGGACTCTCGGTTTCGCGGGTTGGGAGTAGCGCACAAATGAAGCCAATGAAAAAAGTTGCAGGAAGCATAAAACTTGCTCTTGCCCAGTATCGAGAACTTGAAGCATTTTTACAATTTTCCAGTGATTTAGATGCAAAAACAAAAGAACAATTGGAACGAGGAAAACGCATAACCGAAGTGTTAAAACAAAAAAACTTTAACCCAGTTCCTGTTGAACATCAGGTAGTGAGGATTTTTGCAGTTAATTCCGGTATTTTTGACAAGGTTCCCATTGAAAAAATAGGTGGACTCTTGGGCATAATGGTCGACTCGGTTGCCAGACATGATAAGATACTTCTTTCTGAAATTAAAAATGGTAACTGGGATGATTCTATTGCTAATCGCCTTACAAAGGCATTTGAAGAGTTTAGTAAGTTCCATATAACACCACTGTTAGTTACTAAGAATACACATGTCACTCAGCACTAAGGATATTAAAAGCCGTACATCGTCGGTAAAGAATATCCGTAAAATTACGCGTTCCATGCAGCTTATTTCCGTTGCAAAAATGCAGCGGAATGTTAGACTCGCTACTCAAAGCAGACAGTATTCTGTTGTGTTGGAAGAGACACTTTCCCGTATTGCAAAGGATGAGACAGTTAAGCATCCTTTTTTTGCTGTTCGTCCTGTAAAAAAAGTTTTACTTGTACTGGTTACTTCAAATCGTGGACTCGCAGGTAGCTATAACGCGAATGTGCTAAGAGCAGCAGACACATATCGAAAAAAACTGAAGTCTAAAAAGCATCTTGAATTGCAGGTATTAGCGGTTGGCAAAAAGGCAGCAATATGGGCAAAAAAAAGAGGATTAAAGCTAGTTGCCATGTATGACGCCTTGGGGGATACGCCTTTTTTGTTTGAATGTAAGCCAGTAGTAAAACATATAGTTGATGGGTTTTTACAGGAAACTATTGACACTGTGCAGATAATATATACGTTTTACAAAAACAGCCTTATCCAAACAGTTAAGCAAAAAACACTTCTCCCCTTTCGACAAAGTAAGGGTAACGAAGAATATTTGACAGATAAAAATGAAGATCAAACATATGAAAACGGATATCCACTTCACGAAATAACCGCCGGAGCGCAAGCCGATATGTTTACCGCTCATATTACTACGTCGGCACTTATTCCGGATATGAAATATGAGCCAGATAGAGAGAGCGTGATTGACTATCTTGCATCGCGCGGTGTTGAGACACAGCTATATCAATCACTACTTGACGCGGCGGCAAGCGAACATAGCAGTCGCATGATGACAATGCAGAATGCAACCAATAACGCAGGAGATCTCATTTATAATTTAACGCTTCTATACAACAAAAAGCGACAATCAAAAATCACTCAAGAAGTGGCGGAGATTATTGCCGGTATGGAAGCACAGACTGATGAGGAGGATGAAATATGAAAAAAGAAATTGGTATCATATCACGAATTTCGGGGGTAGTTATTGATGTTGAGTTTATTGACCATTTGCCACAAGTTTACAATGCACTCGTACTTCAAGTTGATAATCAAGAACAACTCGTTCTTGAAGTGCAACAACACATCAGTCGCAACGAGGTAAGAGCCATCGCAATGGGTCCAACTGAAGGATTATCCAAAGGAATGCAGGTGCGGGATACGGGGTCTCCCATTATGGTTCCAGTTGGCGAAAAAACATTAGGACGCATGTTCGATGTTTTGGGTAAGCCAATAGACAATATGGAAGAGGTAAAAGATGCTCCAACAATGTCTATCCACCGCGGATCGCCGGGATTTAAGAAGCAACGGGTTAATCCTGAGATACTTGAAACAGGAATTAAGGTGGTCGATCTGTTATGTCCATTTTTGAAGGGAGGAAAAGTGGGTTTGTTTGGAGGTGCTGGTGTTGGGAAAACAGTTATTATTCAGGAACTCATTCGAAATATTGCCCAGGAACATGGAGGCTATTCCATGTTTGCAGGAGTGGGTGAGCGAACCCGTGAGGGGAATGAACTGTATGTAGAAATGAAAGAAGCTGGCGTTCTTGATAAAACAACACTTGTGTTTGGTCAGATGAATGAACCCCCAGGAGCTCGCGTGAGGGTTGCGCTCACTGCGCTCACAATGGCAGAGCATTTCCGGGATAATGAAAAAAAAGATCTTCTCCTTTTTATTGATAATATTTTCCGGTTTACTCAAGCAGGAGCTGAGATGTCTGCGCTTCTTGGCCGAGTTCCTTCTGCTGTGGGATATCAGCCAACATTAAGTACAGAGATGGGACTTCTTCAAGAAAGAATAACATCCACGACAAATGGATCGATTACCTCCATTCAGGCGGTGTATGTCCCCGCAGATGACTTAACAGATCCGGCACCTGCAACAACATTTTCTCATCTTGATTCAACTGTGGTGCTTAGCCGCGCACTCACTGAGCAAGGTATATATCCTGCAGTAGACCCGCTTGATTCGACATCAACAGTGCTTACGCCGGAAATTGTCGGAGAAGAACACTATACTGTTGCGCGACGGGTACAGTCGATCTTGCAGCGGTATAAAGATCTGCAGGATATCATTGCTATTCTTGGAGTTGAAGAGCTGTCGGATGAGGATAAAATTACCGTAGTACGTGCACGAAAAATCCAGAAATTTTTATCACAACCATTTTTCGTTGCAGAACGATTTACCGGTTCTCCCGGTGTATATGTAAAACTTGAGGATACCATTGCCGATTTTAAAGCAATACTTGATGGAAAATATGACGGGCTTAGTGAATCAGACTTTTATATGAAGGGTTCATTATCACACAAAAAGAAATGATACTGACAATTTTAACACCGGAAAAGGCGTTGTATGCATCTCAGAGTGTTGAAAGTATCACCCTACCTTCTGAAACAGCAGTTCTCACAATTTATAGCGATCATACTCCCCTCGTATCAAAACTGATACCAGGAGAACTTATGGTTGATGAAACGGATGGTACTTTTACATCGTTTGTTATTTCAAGTGGCGTTGTGATTATTAAGCCGGGAAATGTGGTCGAACTTCTTGTTGAGACAGCAGAAAAAACTGATGATATTGATGTGAAACGAGCTCAAGAAGCGGTAAGAAAAGCCGAAAAGTTACTCCTTGAAAAAGAAATTATTGATTCTGAGAAGTTTGCTCAGATTGAAGCAAAAATACTCAAAGAACTGGCGCGTATTAATGCGGGATTTGAGAGAGCAAAGCGTCATGCATAATGGTGATGCATGTACAAAAATGCGAGTATGACCTACACTCGTAATTAATGTCAGCAGAATGAAAAATTGAACTTCCCGCAAACACACGAATGGAGGGCATACTTCCCCACTTTGGAATAGGGATTGAGACAAAAATGAGATCAGCGGATTACGTGCTGGCCCGTACACACTTATATTTGCTGACGCCGTAGTTCCTGTTACCAAACGCATACTCGTCATGGTGCTAAACGAAGAAGGCAGTCTTATTCCTGTGCTATCAATGAGTTCTGATGGAAGTACACCGAAGAAGAACTTATGCAAGAAATAACGCACGATGAAACTACAACCGTTCTAGTTGGACTCGGACAGTATAAAACAAGAAACACAAAAAGATCCAATCATGATACATATGTAGGCGGTGATCAACCGTATATTGTGAGAACATATACACATGCAAATTAGGAAACGCAATTTAGCGTGAGCACCATAAAAGAAACGAATACACTACTTATGGAGCAAAATGGACGTATTGTGAGATTTCATACAGTGGAGAATGAACTTAAAGTTCCAGTAGATGGCGTAGGAATCCACAACCTTGAATATAATGTTGGAATTATGGAGTATCGAGAAGAGAGTCAAGACATACGGTATGCATTAGCCCGAGTGATGTATGAAAGTGATGGTTCAGAAATAAAAAGGTTCCGCGTTGAGGATGAACCGCTTCCGTTTACGTAACTCTGCTATACTTATCTTACATGAAAATTGTATTAGTTGGATTAATCTGTTTTATTTTGGGAATTGCAGCATTTTTTTCGTATAACCGATATCAATCGCTTCAAAGGGAAAATACAGCATTAAAACAAGAGGTCAACATACAACAAAAGGATACATTTTCCACGGTAACAGTTGCCCCAACCACCGAAGAAAAAAGTACAGTTGCTGATGATGTCCAAACAAATGACAAAGGACAAATAGAAGGAACACTCGGCTACCCTTCCAGTGGCATTCCCCCTCTTGCGGTATATGCAAAGAACACAACGACTGATGAGGTTTTTATGATTTCAACTAAAGAAAATCAAACTGACTTTACCTTTCCCGAACTTCCACCAGGTATGTACCATGTGTTTGCATATACCATGGACGGTGGTTTAAGCGGCGGGCATACAAAAGCTGTTGAGTGTGGATTATCGGTTCAGTGTACCGATCATGCTCTTGTTGAAATAGAGGTTAAGGCTGGTTCAGAAACACAGGAAGTAGAAGTGAAAGATTGGTATGCGCCTGAAGGCACGTTCCCCCCAAAACCGTAATTACTTTTTGGTAATTACATAAATATGATCGTCGCCGGTACGCAGATTACCTTTCCCATCGGTATTGCTTGTAGAAGAATAGATGCGTCCGTCAGGACTCTCAACTACTTAGCGCACTCGTCCAACATCAATAGCAAGTTTTTGATATGAGGCTTTTTTATTGTCATCCAATGTTACACCACACACTCCTCACACCGCAGACTCCAAACAGAAATATATGAGTAAACTGAGGAAACATTCTGCCAGAGTAAAATGAACCCGACGCAGGAGCAACTGCCGGAGTAAATACGATGAGTGGGTCTTCCATACTGGTTTGAGTGCGTTCATGTGAAACTACTGGCCATCCATAGTTTGCACCTTTCTTAATGTGGTTTACTTCATCACCCCCAGAAGGACCGTCAAACACTGATGGTCCGTGCTTCGTTGCATACATCTCGCCTGTTTTTGGGTGCCAGTCAAAACCTTGAATATTACGATGTCCGTAACTGTAGATGTATGAGTTAGAAAACGGATTGTCACTAGGAATACTCCCGTCTAAGTTGATACAAAGTATTTTTTTTGCAAGTGATTGCACATCCTGTGTTGAATTTTTTTGGAGTGCATCTCCAATAGAGACATCTAGTTTATTATCAGGTCCGACTCTCAGTCTGCATCCTGCATGGTATTGTGCAGCAGGAATAGTATCAAGAATTACTTGTTTTTCCCGCATAAAGGAGTCGTACCCTCTTAGTTTTTTGACTGTATTCACGAGTTGACTATTTTTTATATGCTAATGAGACATACACATTTTTATTCTTGGCATAATCAGGGTCAAGCGCCATACCCATTAACCCTTTCTCGCCTGTTTGTGAAACCTCTTCAAATGTTATGAGCGTTTTCTTCGTTTCATTTTTTATTTCGGTTATTCTGCCTATACGTTCAGACACCAGTATTCTGTCGGTAGTTGTAAATACAATTCCCCAGAAAACGGAGAGATCTTGTGCAAATGAGACTACTTTGTAATCAACCGTTGTTGACTCATTCAAATTGCTCGGCGCAGTTTTTGGCGCAATTTGAGGTCGTGAAAACGAATAATACATATAGGTAGCAGATCCGCCAATCACAAGAAGAACCAAGACAAAAATTACACCAATTTTTCTCATCGAAAACAAATATTTTATTTAGTTAGAACGTACTGTTTTTCTGCAACACGGCCTTTAAAATTCATCTTACCGTTTTCAAACGTTACCAAGTCAGCGTGAAATAACTGGCTGTGTTTTGCAATTACATCATTTAACACTTTTTCTGCCCCCGTATTTGCTTGAGCTACGATATTCTGAGGTACCGGAATGGCGCCAGTTTTTACCATTTGCGCGTTCACTGACACAGTATCATTTTGGACGGATCCTTTACCGAGTATATATATTGGCACCTCAAACGGAGGGATTGAAAACTTTTCCATTGCCGACTTAATTTTCGACTCAGAATACCCAAGACCCTCTGCATACGGCATTGTTTTTGAAATAAGAAGAATTGCAAAGCTTTCAATAGTGCCATCCTCGTGAATTTTTACTTGTACATTTTTAAGAGGATAAAATATCCATGCCCGATTATATGATAGTGCGGTAATTTCTTTGCTGTCCTTGGTAAATTCAAGGTCTTTTGTTCCTTCAAGTGTGAAATCGGCTTTTTTGCATATCGGCAGTCAGCGCGATTACTTGTGTGCCAACTTTTGATTGTGAAGCAGTAGAGTCTTCTTGTGTAATACGAATACCCAGGTCTTTAGGGGTGGCGCCAATGAGTGAGGATAGTATTGGTAGTTTACCAAGGAGCGTAAACGGTGTGGCAACAAGCAAACAAATTATAATAATAAGAAGTATATAAAATATGTTTTTCACATATCTGTAGTATAGCACGTTTGTGCGTTATACTTAATAAATGGCAATAAAAGCAGTTATCTCTGATATGGACGGGACACTTATTGGATATAACACATCATATGATCCAGCTGTTATTCCTCTCATTTCGAAACTTAAAGAGAAAGGAATTTATTTTTCCGTTGCCACTGGTAATGCATGTCTTGGGGTAATAGAACGCTATGTTAAGGAACTGAATGTATCCCCTTTAAATATTTTTAATGGTGGAGGAATAATACGAAATTACATAACCGGAAATGTGCCGTGGATGCAAACAATTGGCAGTAGCTCAGTTGCCTATATAGCACGGTTATTGCATGAGCGAGGACTCATTTTTAGTATTGAAACAAAAGATGATGTATTTATGACAACGCATATAACAACTCCTGCGTATGTAGAATATACTCCTCACCTATTTCATTTTGAAGATATTCCAGATAAAGTTGTAAAGATTCTTATTCAAAGTGGGGTAAATAAATTACCTGAGAATGTATTTGACGAACTGCGAACCGATATTATTCGATTTTGTAAAGATGTTGAGGTAATGAAGTTTCACATTAATAGATGGTATGGGTTAGATATTACCTCAGAAAAATCCACTAAACACACTGCTGCTCTTGAGCTTTCTAAATTGATTGGAGTAACAAGAGAGGAAGTGGTGGGAATTGGAGATAGTTATAACGACTACCCTCTTTTTATGGCATGCGGGTATAAAATCGCAATGGGGAATGCGCCTAAAGAGCTAAGAGAAATTGCAGATTTTATTACCCTTCCCACATCTGAGGGTGGAATGAGGATTGCCCTTGAGCATGTTCTTAACAAAATTTCTTAGTTACGTTTTACACCCGCTGGGTAGTTTTTCTACTTCCAAAATATGGTTTTTTTGAAGCAAAATCTGCTGGTTTTGGTATAACATCAGTGCCAAAGGAAAGAATGACACTGTCATACGGTTCAATTTGTACATCAAGAATTGACTCTTTAATTTTTTGACCATTACGATAGGAAAGTAGCTGTGTGTGCGGGTAAGGTTATGCCGGCGTTTTTAAAAAATTCACCCCACGTTACTCTATCGGTATGGATATGGGCTACATCTTCGATATTATTATAGAGGCGAACCCTATCCTCCGCTAGCATGGATTGTGAAACCTGTTTATTTTCAATACTACACATATCAACATGCATGAATTGGCTTGCGCTATAATCTTGCTTTTCTCTTTCGATATAAACCACAAAACCTGCATGAAAATGGGTGTGAGGGATAGGTTTTTTTTGATCGGATATAAAATAAGCTTGTTACAACAAACAAAATCAAACCAACAAGCATGAAATATATGGTCTTCATATGTGTATATAGCATACAACACTTCTTTTACGATTATTTTTGGTATCATAATTATATGAGCGCCTATTTTCATTTTGGTGAAAGGGTAAAAGAATTCGATATTCCAGTTTTTAATGAGCGAGAGTTGCGGGCTGGCGCAGGTCTCTTTTTTCTTTTTGCCATATCTGCTTTTTTTCATGCAATGTATACGGGTAGTTTTGTTTTTCTTCGAGTCTATATAATAGCCTTTTTTACTGATTTTTTTATCCGGATGTTTGTAAATCCGCAGTTTGCACCAATGCTAATTTTAGGAAGATTGATAGTACATAATCAAAAAGTTGAATATACTGGAGCGCCTCAAAAGCGGTGGGCTTGGGGCATTGGAATTATTCTCTCTGCTTATTCCCTAATCACGGTGGTACTGCTTAACACCTGGGATATAAGCAATATTATTGTCTGTATTTTTTGCCTTACCGCTCTTTTTTGTGAATCAGCGTTTGGCATATGTATTGGGTGTAAATTGTATAATTTGTTCCATAAACAAAAAGCACACTTATGTCCGGGAGGTGTATGTGAAGTATTTATCAAGGAAGAAATTCAGAAAGTACATCTATATCAGGTAATATTTTTTATTGCCTTTTTATTCTATATAAGCTTTGCCTATATCTTTATCAAGTACAGATAAGATTATCGAGCTTCAGGCGGTATATTTGGACATTGCACATATGGAGTCCAGTAATGACTAAGTCCATCGGCACAGTTAGGAGTTGCTATTCTATCGTTTTTATTCCTTACATTAATACCGGTGTGGATTTCAATTGTTTCAGGCCGTGGATTATACGCTGATATATATGGCCATTCTGCATTAATGGTGTGGGTTTCCCCTTTTTGATGGAAGTTTTAAGCACATTATAGTAATTTGGCCCGTATACTGGCGCTGCAACGTACCAGTCGTTCTCAAGGTAATAAGGACCCTCATCGGGCAACGAGACTATGTGTGCTCAGGTACCAGCACCACTTGCTTGTCATACCAACAAACTGCTTGATGACCCATTTTAAAGCTTACTTTACATGGTTTTCGGGTTTGTGATTTTGTGTGCGTAGGTGTTTTGGATGGTTTGGGAGTAGGCACTGTAAAAGTAAGTTCACAAGCGTTTGATGAGGCGAGAGTATTTGCAGATGCCTTACTATTAGTAGCCTTTAAGCCCTTACTTTTATTGAGTTGACCTACATAAACTACCGGCTACTACTGTTCCTACGTTTGGTACGATAAGCATACCGGCAATAACAATTCTCAGTTAATGATGATGAGATGTATATTCCATTTTTGTGGGGTAATATCAACTACTTTTACGGTATATCCGCCGTAATCGGATATGGTAAAACTATAGGCAGCCGATTTACTATTCGTACCTGCCGCTGTTACTGTTTTTGTTTCTAATTCCGTTCTGTCAGATTTGGACATTTGAAATGTCATACTTTTAAGATACTTTCCATAAAAATTAATAGTGCCCACAAATACAGCGATGACTCTTTTTTTTAATCGTTTTGAAATGTTCGACGTAATATCAACTCCACCAAGTCGAGCTCGTAGATTTTTACATGTAAGCCTGGGGGGTAGTGGTTGTTAGTGTTGGAGTAGGAGTTGTAGTAAGAGTTGGTGAAGAGGTGGGTGAATTAGTTGGTGTGGGTACTTTTGTTGGGGTGGTTAAAGGGATACAGGCATATGCGGTGAGAGTCCATCAGTCACATTCCTACACCTCATCCGTACAGTCCTGGCATAATTTATCCGGGTTAATAGGGGTTGGGCATTTATACCAATCACCACACACCTTCGGTTGAGTTTTTTTTCAGAACAATACTCATATCACCACTCGCTTGAGCAGTTTCCAGGGGGCAGCTTGAAATGATGCATGTGGGTAGATTTGATAATATTAGACCGTATTGTGCCAGGATGACAACTTTTAGACAGTGGACATGTTGGCCCTTCTCTACCACCACAAGTTTTGGCCTACAACATGTTTGGTTACTTCTGCATCCAAAATTAGGAGTTGTTGATGTAATTAGTTCACAACCTGAAGCGTTTTCATATCCGGTTCCGCATGTAGTGGCTCTACATTTTACAAAACAGGTACTTGTAGTGGTAGTAGAATCTTCTGCGCAGTACGACAAACCGCCTGTTCCCACGCATCTATATCCAACCAGACAAATGGGGTGTTAGCATGACTGCTGTCCAGAAACTTCTCTTACACATGAACAGTCGCCTCGATCAGTGCCGTTTTGCCAATTATATGCCACTCAGGACACGTACATGTGGTGCCAGTTGTAAAGATCCGCATGTCTAAGCAAATAAATTATGAGCGGATAAAAACAAAGCTCCTAAAAAAATTAGATCAAAATTATTACTTTTTCCACAGAAATTTGTTGCTTAATGGTAGGTGGGTGAATTCGTTACTAATCATCATGATAGTTGTATTTAAAAACTTTATCGAATTTCAATACTGCGAAAAATTGATATATATTTTTTCATGATACAATTGCTACATGACACCTTTCTTTTCAATAGTTATTCCCACGCGGAATGAAGAAGCAAATATTAGAACTTTGCTCGAATCTCTTGCTACACAGTCGCTACAAGACTTTGAAGTAATAGTAAGCGATAGTAATTCAAAAGATAAAACGGCACAGATTGTAGAAACTTTTCAGCATAAACTCACCAATGTTCGATTTATCGATGGTAAATCCAACAATGTGTCTCAAGCACGAAACACGGGCGCTAAACACGCCGCAGGAACTTGGCTTATATTTCTTGATGCTGATGTTTTTGTAGAGAAACACTACCTTAAGATCATGCAAAAACACATTCAACTTGACCGACCCGATATGGCAACATCTTGGAATCGACCTGCGGGCAATAGCAGGCGGGGAGCTTTTTTTATGGGTTTCTTAAATATTGCAATGTCACTGGTTCAGCGGATTAAACCCGGCGCAAGTGGAACATGTATTCTCATAAAAAAATCTTTATTTCAAAAAGTAGGTGGCTTTGATGAAACAATTTTTTTCGGAGAGGATACAGAATTAACTTTTCGGGCAGCTCAAAAAGAAAAAGGCACACTTCGGGTTTATCCCGAGCCAAAGTTATTTGTATCAACGCGTCGTTTTGACAAAGAGGGTTTGGTTATAAGCTTGTATAAGTCTTTTTATGCGCTGTTTCACCTTCTCTTTTTAGGACCGGTGCGAAAACAAATTTTTAAGTACGAAATGGGAGGACAATATTATGATCAAAAGTCAAATGTAAAAAATCAAGACTCAAATAGTAAGGATGACTTGCATGTTCGGGTTAAAAAAGAGATGTCGGCAGGTGGTATTGTGTTTAGAAATAGCCTGAATCCCAACAGTAAGAGTCCGCGAGAATGGCTGGTGTGTCAGCACTCGCAACATAAGGGCTGGGTATTTCCTAAGGGACTAATCGGGGATGTGCACTCAAACGAAACAATGGAAGTTGCCGCACTTCGTGAAGTTGAGGAAGAGGGCGGTGTTAAAACTCAAATAGCACACCCACAGCCAGTAAAAGTAGAGTATTCCTACACATGGAGTAATATGAAAATCGACAAGACCGTTTTCTTTTTTTTAATGCAATATGTATCAGGCGATCCAAAAAATCACGATTGGGAAATGATGGATGCAAAATTCATTTCTGAGGAAAAAGTTATAACCACTCTCACTTACCCTTCCGATCGAGAGGCCTTTGCTCTCATACAGCATAAACTTCAAGAATTAAGATAATAAGTTCATTGATAAATGTAAATACACTTATCTCTGAAATTTATAGTGATCCTTTCGATTATTGAAAAAGCGGTTATATACGTTGGATAAGCAAGAAGAATGAGCGGGCGAAGGGAATTGAACCCTCTGTCTTCTCCTTGGCAAGGAGACATTTTACCGGTAAACTACGCCCGCTTGTATCAAAAAAGACACAGGGAAAGTATAGCATAGAACTACTTATGCCTCAAGTTTGAGTCTATATGGCTTTTACTGAGTCTAGAAAGCGGATAGAGACCAAATAAGATTAACAGGGACACAATTGATATTGTGTTTCCGATTAGTTGCATTTTACTTTGTGCAAAAGACACTTTAATAGTGTGCACCCCCGGTTCGAGCTCGAATGTGATGAGACCCCTGTAGTTTGGATCCTGAAACTGAATGGGCACCTGTTTACCATTTACTTCAGCTTTCCAACCAGGGAAGTAAAATGTATTATCTACAACAAGTGATTTTTGTGGAGTTGATACTGTATACATGTGCACCGTAGAATAGTGGTTTAACAGCGTAATTTTGGTATTATCGGCAATCACCGCAAACTTGTTTTTTCTCGGTTTTGTTGGTTCTTCACCCATCCAAACACTGTTTACTTCAGAAAAATAATTTGTGGTCAGCGGATAATTCCAATAGTAATTTTCTTTTGGTATATCAAAACCCTGAGTGGGCTTCCAATAAAATACTGTGTTTATGATAATAAGGAAAAGTAAAAATAAATAGATAACCTTTTTCTTCAAAACAGGAATTAATACATACGTGTAACCCGCAGAAAGCGATACGATAAATATAATTACTCCTAAAAATCGCCAAGGAAACTGAAATTGACGAATGAGAGATATGTTTTCCCATAATGGTTTTGTAACCGGTTGCATAAAGGCAATTGTTCCAACGAATGTAATTACGATAAATATCACAGTTCTCAGATGATTTGTTTTAAAATGCCCCCTACCCAAACCATACAAAACGCCGATAAATGCGAGAGTATGAAATAACCCAATCTGTACCGAAATTTCCGCAACATTCAGTGAATTCCAATTAAAAAAATTAGGTATAAAAAACTTATATAACGCGGGAAAGTGGTCATAAAAAACATCTTTTGAAAAAAGAAATCCATTGGTATATTTCTGCTCAAGTAATGCCGGTAACACAAAAAATGCAGCTAAAGCAATCCCCAGAAAGACATATGCTACGATTGGTACTAATTCCCGTATTGTTTTTATTTGGAATAGTAAAAAGAACACCCCCATCGCAATGAATGTATATCCTAGTATTGTATGGCTCAAACATAGTGCGCTCACGCTTGCGACTAAAAGTAATATGTTTGTATATGAAATCTTTTCTTTGAGTGCAACAAGCGAATAGAAAAATAACGGTACAAATGCATACGCATAGAGAGACCCCAAATTTCCTCGCACATTCATCTCAACCAACCGAAACGGGGCAAACTGATACATAATCGCAACCAACAGCGCCGCCCGCTTCGAATTGAAGAGATGTAATGAAAAATAATACATAAAGATTCCTCCAAGAAGATAGGTAAGGAGAAAACTTAATTTCAGTGTTTGCGTAAGAGAAAAACCCAGAGCAATAAATGGCACGGCAAGCATATACGGAAGTGGAGCGGTAAAGTTAAAAAGAGGTGTTCCATACCCGTAATGAAACTGATGGGTCCACCTCACCGGAAACTGTCCTCCCATAAGCTCTGTGAAATAGGCGCCAAAGCGTATCGCGTGCATGGTTCCGTCACTGGTATGCGGCATATCAGATGTTGCGAATAAAGAAATTATGGGGAGAAGATATAAAATGCAAAGAAATACCAATAGTTTAAGTGCCCTCATATGGTACCTATTCTAACTTTCTCTCAAGATAAAGTCCAGATTATGGTACTATATCGGCATGAAATGGCTATTTACCTATGTAAAGTGCGTATACATGTTAGTTTTGCGCTCCCCTTTTTATATTCCATTAATAATAAAGTTTGAGATTTTTTTGCAGTATACCTATATAAAATGGAAAGAGTTGATTTTAGTTAAACTTTTTAAAGTTCCCCTCAGGAGTGAGAGACTTATCCATCCAAAGATTTCGATGACCTTTTATAGTTATACCCAATTTGTCTCACTTTACGAAGATATTTTTATACATCATTTGTATTACCATCCCATCTGCACAATAAAAACGTTGGAATAATAGTCGGTTGGAGCTCATATGGGAATGTTTACTGCGTATTGTAAGTGGCTAAACGATAGTGCTCGAATAATTGCCTTCGAAGCAGAGCCCGACACCTATGCGTTGTTAGTGCAGAACTCAAAAATAAATAGTTGGAAAAAAGCAAAATGCCTCAATCTTGCATTGTCAGTTAAAAAAGGAACTGCTTGGTTTTATTATGACAGTTCTTTTCCTGCATCGTTCGTATCAAGTCTTTACAAACAGCGAGGACTTGGAGGAAAAAGAAAAGTAAAGCTAACACGTCTCTCTCCTTTTATCAAAACGTACAATATTGACTATGTAAAACTTAACATTGAGTGTGCGGAGTACGTGTTTTAAAGGAATTTGCACGTTCACGAAATCTCAAAAAAGCTACCATGTATATAATTGAATTTCACCACAATATGTGAGGAGATGAGCAACTTTCTGAAGCATTAAACACATTGTCTGCTAATGGATACACTTATGTTCTTGAATCAAAGAAGCCTTTAAGCATAACTCTTTTCAAGATGTAATGGTTTATACAGAGAAATTATAAGTGTTGTTGATTTAAAACGAGTAAAACTAACTCATTAGGTGCCATACCCTCTCTTTGCTGTACAACAGCTGATTTTAGATATGTAATCCAGGGTTCTTCAAATAACATTTTTTCAATTGATGAAACCGCTTTATTCATATCTTGATTTGGTTTATAAGCTTGGACAATATTTAGTAAATAAGGATTTTTATTAAATAACGAGTTCCAAAACTGTTTTTTCCATAAAACTGGTCCGCTTACTTGAAGTATGCTTGAGTCTTGTAGGGTTTTTATCGCGGTATCTACATTCACCCCCAGATCTTTATTTTTTGGATGTTTTTTTCTGTTAGTACGTGTAGACAAGGCGCTAAACCTAAGTGGTTTGTGCCTCGAATCACTACGAAATCTGAATCAGGATTTAAATTCGATTCCTGTATTAGCTCTGCAGCCGACGCGAGATCGCGGACTGCTATAAAAGCAATAATTTGAGTGAGTCTCTTAATTGCTGTTGGATAATCTTTAATTTGTAAGGCCTCCATATATTTTGTAAGTGCGTTTGTTGGTGTTGTAATTGACGGCGTTGATTCGATAAATGCCCTAAGCATAGGTTTTTCTTTTCCTTTATTAAGCTCCTCATGAAGTGTTTTAAAGCGATAATATAAGAGTGCATGATATGCTTGTTCATCTCCTATATGACCTGGTAGAGTATCACCTTCCTTTATAAGTCTTGGTAATTTTGATCTCAAATATTTATCTACTCCGTGCATTGTGCGAAATTTTTCATTAATTTTTCTTTTATCACTCCTATTTCTTTTATTTGCGTCCTCAAAAAAAAGTGTTAACCTTCTACCTTTTTCTATGGATAGTTTAGCTTGAAACGCAATAGCTTTAATTGTTAGTTCCGCTCCTTGAGTACCCAAGTAAGATATGTTATGCGGCTGTAACATAAATAATGTCCTTTCTCCACAAAGTGGCAACTGATATGGCATTAGTGAAAGGGCATCTACACACCGTTTAAGCATGCTTTCAGTCGGTGTTTTACGGAGAGGAAGGTCAAAATAAACCATAAAGAACTATACTATAGGTCCATACGATAAGCAAGAAGAGTTGCAAAGTTGAAAGATAGTTTGTGCTGAGAGCGTGAATCGAACACGCATCTGAGGTTTTTCAGACCCCCGCCGTGACCACCTTGGCTATCTCAGCAATACGTGATATTGTATCAATTATTTGTCAAAAAATACAGAGATATGCACTCTTTGTGGCTCTCTTTTGATATACTATCATGTATATTCGTTGTAATTGGATCTGTAGTTCAACGGTTAGAACGGTACTCTTATAAAGTACAGACGATGGTTCGACTCCATCCTGATCCACATAAAAAGTTACGGGCCAGTAGCGCAATTGGTAGCGCACCACATTCGCATTGTGGGGGTTGCCGGTTCAAGTCCGGTCTGGTCCACAATGCTCAAGGAAAGAGTGTTCCCGGGGTGAATTGAACACCCATCAGAAGTTCCGGAAACTCCTATTCTATCCGTTGAACTACGGGAACAGCAGCGTTATTATACCAACTCCGATACGATAGAACCCAAACGCAGTAAGTTTTTGTTTTTGCAGATATGCGACAAACCATTTCATGCTGAGATATGCAACAATAAATGCAGTAAGCATTCCAATTGCAAGAAGTTGCAGTTCATATGTCCCGAGATTTGTAGGATCTGATTTTGTGAGATCATACAACGCAGCTGCTGCAAGAGTAGGGAGCGCAAGCATAAACGAGTACTGAGCGCTTTCGTCACGTTTAAATCCCATTCCCATCATAGCAATCATTACTATACCTGCACGTGATACCCCAGGTATTACTGATAGCGACTGCGCAAGACCGACAAGAATCGCAGTTTTAAACGACAGATGTGCTATTGTTTTTGTTCCATTGGGATTTCTTCGTTCAATACCAATAAATACAATGCCAACAAGTATAAGGCTCAGTCCAATAAGTAGTCCAGATTCAAAAAAAACTGTTTTAATTATTTTATACAGCACATATCCCACAGTAGCGGTTGGTATAAACGATACTACTAGCCGAGTAAAAATTGTTCGGTCAAAAAAACGTTTGAAATACAAAAATAGAACTGCTGCTATTGCTCCTATTTGAATAAAGACAATAAAAAACTTTAGGAACCCAGTTTGCTCAAGTCCCAATATCCGAGAAGTCAAAATCAAGTGAGCGGTTGACGATATGGGTAAAAATTCGGTAAGTCCCTCAACAAAACCCAACACCGCCGCATGCATTATATTCATACATCTATTATAATCTAAACAGCCTATCTTTACCGACTATATAAACTTTACAAACTTTACAAACTTTATAAACTTTACAAACTTTATAAACTTTATAAACTAACGTATGCGTGTCGCCATTATTCATGATCAACTCCGAGAATTTGGAGGAGCAGAGCGAGTGCTGGTAACTATCAAGTCACTTTTTCCCGATGCGCCGGTATACACAACAACGTTTAGTTTAAAAGGACTCGGTGAACATGCTCGGTATGTAAAAGATTGGGATATTCGG
>CAZLSE010000016.1:29096-29354 GCA_964562055.1 uncultured Gammaproteobacteria bacterium | reverse complement strand
CATTTTTTTCTATGCTATGTACAAGCGAAGCGTCGCCCGTTTTGACTACCCTACCTTGTTTCATGATAATCACTTCGTCGGGACGACTGTATTCAAAGATCCTACTGTAGTGTGTGACAAAAACATATGTTTTATTTTGTTGCATAGCCTTCAGAAATGTAAAAATTGTTTTCAGGCTGTCCACATCTACTCCTGTGTCAATTTCATCAAAAAATATAATGGATGGATTTAAAACCGCCATTTGCAATACCTCCATTT
>CAZLSE010000016.1:28827-29046 GCA_964562055.1 uncultured Gammaproteobacteria bacterium | reverse complement strand
TTATGTGCAGTTGCTGGGCAAAAGTTTCTAGTTTTTCGTACAGTTTAACTGCGTCTACTTTTGGAAGTGCAAGCCGTAAAAGCTGGAATACACTTATTCCTTGCAAAGCAAGAGGCGACTGAAACGTTACTCCAATTCCTTTTTGGACGCGTTTGTCCGGACTCAATTCATTTATCTTTGTTTTTTCATAATAAATTGCAGATCCTTTTTGCAATGCAT
>CAZLSE010000016.1:24268-28798 GCA_964562055.1 uncultured Gammaproteobacteria bacterium | reverse complement strand
CTAATATTGTCTGAACAAGTGTAGATTTCCCCGACCCATTTGGCCCCATTATTGCATAAGTTTTTTCCTTACCGAATGCAAGAGTTACTGTGTACAAAATTGGAACACCGTTTACCTCAACAGACAGATTATGTGTCTTGACCATGCTTTCTATGAAAATAACTCACGAAGACGTACCCGTTGCAAATCTGAAAAGATTACTTCCTGAAGCTTGTTCTCTACATTTTCCTTATGTTTACAAATTTCCTCAAATTTACATCGATATGATTTTTGTTGACACGATGTGAAAAACAAGTTTTTTTCAAAGATGGAAATAAAATCAAAAACGCTCATTTTCTGAAACCGTGGACCTAATTTATAACCGCCAACTCTTCCTTCGCGACTAATAAGTATCCGTTGCCCCGCAAGAATTGCACTTATCCGTGCAAGGAAGCGAAGTGGCAATTTGGTGTCCTCCACCAATTTTGCCAAAGGAACAAAATCCTTCTCCTTCATGAGTTTTGACAATATCAAAAGACCGTAATCGGATTTTTTACTCATCTTTAACATATACTTTGATAGTAATAGTTTAACGTACTCATTCTGCAAATTCAACTTGAGACTAATTTCATCCTTGGGATCCTGTCTATTGATGGTGAAAATTTTTTCTTTTCAAAATAAAAGGAAGCTGCGACACCAATCATTGCGGCATTATCACCATTTAAATAGGGGTACGTTGGAAATAACACCTCTCCCCCCTCATACCTTCGTATAATGGCTCGTAAACGACCTCTCAGATATGAGTTAGCCGCAACACCACCACCGATTACTAGACGATGGATATTTGTTTTGTCTATTGCTTGTTCGACCTTCGAACAAATCGTATCAAAAACCGCCTCCTGAAAGGCGCTGGCAAGTAATCGAATATGTTTCATTTTCTCTTGTTCGCTCATTTTTTGCAGATAATAGAAAAATGCAGTTTTTAAACCTGAAAATGAAAAGTTGAGGTTCCCGCTATGAATCATGGGTCGTGGAAATTGAAAGGTGTCTGTATTCCCCGCTTCTTTACTTAATCGTTCAATCACAGCCCCAGCGGGGTATCCAAGACCTAATAGTTTACCTGCTTTATCAAGAGCTTCACCTGCCGCATCATCAAGAGTTTCTCCGATAATTTCATATTCCAAATGGTTTTTCCATAAAATAAACTCTGTATGACCTCCCGAAATAATGAGAGATAGGTATGGAAAGCGGAAATCAGATTGAGGATTTCCCTTACTGTTTTGAGTAAATGCCGAATAAAGATGTCCCTCGAGATGATTAACTGCTATGAGTGGAATTTTCAATGATTCAGACAGTTGTTTTGCTTTTAATATACCTACCTCAAGGGCAATTGCGAGTCCTGGACCTTGTGTGACTGCAACTGCTTTTATCGGATTATGAAAATGCCGTGCACGTTGCATTGCAAGTTCAACAACCTCCGTAATCCGTTCTTCGTGTGCGCGCTTAGCCAGTGACGGAACCACACCACCCCAAGAAGTGTGAACTGCAACCTGCGAATATATAACGCTTGCGAGTACCCTTAGTCCATCTGTTACTGCCGCAGCTGTTTCATCACAAGAAGTGTCAATTGCGAGAACGCTCATAGTTCATTTATGATAATTCTCCGTTCTTTTTCACCAGTATAGGAAAATTCCACATAGATCACTGTACTCATTTTTTTTATAGTTTCAAACAGCATCCCAGCTTTATTACCCCACTCAATACAAATCACGTTGGGCTTTTTGAAATATGTCTCAAGTCCAAGATGAGAAAACTCTGCATTTTCTTCAACATTAAAAAGATCAACGTGAATGAAGTTGGGAAGCGATTTATTGGTAGTTTGGTATTCATAATAGATAACATATGTTGGGGAGACGACGTCACTTATCCCCAGCACGTCTCCTATTCCTTTTGCAAAAACAGTCTTTCCTGCGCCCATCTCACCTTGGAGAATAAATACGAGTGGTTTATGCGTATGATGTTCCAAATATTTGCTGGCAAGAAATTGGGCGGTTTTGCGTGTTTCAATTTCTGAAGTGGTAATGTACTGAGTAGTTGAGATTGGAACCACATCGCCTTTTCGCAGTAGTTTTGGAGTTGCTTGGCTTAAATCAATTATCGTCGATGGTTTGTTTCGAGGTAATTTGCCAAAGTCCACTACATAATCAATTTGTTTTTTACGCGTGTCTGATAACTCGGATATAAATCCCTTAGGCTCGTAGTGCGGACGTTTTCCTGATATGTTGGCAGAAGTTGCTGTTAATGGTTTCCCGAATTCTGTAACGAGATTCACGATCCAATCAAACCGAGGTAATCGAACACCAAGCGTGCCACGCTCCGACTCAAGCAAACGCGATACGGTGTGCTTTGATTGAAGTACAACGGTAAATGGACCAGGTAGGAGAGATTTGAGCACTTCGGTATGTTTTGCAGAGTCTGTGAGCTCACGAATCATATGAAAACCATTGGTAAAAACAGATATAGGCTTGCCGAACGGTCTATTTTTTACTGCAATGAGTTTTCGGACCGCATCATCATTCGTCGCATCACATACCAGCCCGTATACGGTGTCTGATGGTGCAACCAACAATCCTCCATTCTGTAATATATTGACACAGTGCTGTAATTCTTCCTTTTTATCCATACATTATTATATCAATATTATATCAATAATATTTGTATTTGTCAGTTGTTCATAATATTTGCTACAATAAGCAAATGCCAGTAAAAAAACAACCAAAAAAAATAACTCAATTTAGTTTTGAATTTAGTATTAAAAATATCTTTATCATTGGCTTCATACTCTTTTTCGGATATCTCTTATTTAGATCATTTACAAATGAAATGAAGCAAATCATTCCTGAGAAATCAATATCAGCAGTGGTTGAGGATATTCGAAACGGCAAGGTAAAAAAAGTTGAAATTGTTAATAATAAGGTTCTCCTTTTTTACAAGGATGACACCTATGGCGTCACATATAAGGAACCCGGTGAAAGCTTTATGAAGCTCCTTCGAGAGTCAAATGTTGATCCAAAAAAAACTCAAATAGTCATTAAGGACACGCAAGGATCATCTGGATGGGTAACATTTTTAAGCAACCTCATTCCAACTCTTCTCTTGGTGGCTTTTTTCATATTTCTCTTCAGACAGGCACGCGGAGCTCAAGACAACGTATTTTCATTCGGTCAATCGCGAGCTAAACGGTTTAACAAAGACATGCCAAAAACCACATTTAAAGATGTGGCTGGTGTAGATGAAGCAAAAAAAGAACTCGAAGAAGTTGTGGACTTTTTAAAGAGACCCGAGAAATATAAAAAATTGGGTGCGCGCACACCAAAAGGGGTAATACTTGTTGGTCCGGCAGGATGTGGTAAAACCCTGCTCGCAAAAGCTGTCGCGGGAGAGGCGAGTGTCCCTTTTTTCTCAATTGCCGGGAGTGAGTTTATGGAAATGTTGGTTGGCATAGGGGCTGCTCGTGTTCGGGATTTGTTTGCAACTGCCAAAAAAAGTGCTCCTTCTATAATTTTTATTGATGAAATTGATGCTATCGGACGCTCACGTTCGGTTGGTATGATGCCTTCGCATGATGAACGGGAGCAAACTCTGAATCAAATATTGGTAGAGATGGATGGATTTACCCCAAATGAGCAAGTAGTTGTTGTTGCGGCAACGAACAGAGGAGATCTGCTAGATTCTGCGCTCCTTCGCCCCGGGCGTTTTGACAGACGAATTATGGTTGACTACCCCGATGTTGCCGGACGTAAATCAATACTTGAGATCCATGCAAAAGGTAAACCGTTTACAGAGGATGTAAACTGGGACCGTATTGCAAAACGCACAGTAAACTTCTCTGGTGCAGATTTGGAAAATATGTTAAATGAAGCTGCAATATCTGCCGCACGAAATGCAAAAACACACATTACATTTAATGACATTGAAGATGCTGCAATGAAAGTAAAACTTGGTCCAGAAAAAAAACGTATGCAGTCAGATACCGACAAAAGGCTTACCGCATACCATGAAGCAGGACACGCAATATTGACTCATTTTCAGTCAGAAACAGATCCGGTGCATCGTATTTCTATTGTCTCTCGAGGTATGGCTCTTGGATATACCCTTATTCCACCTCAAAAGGATAAAGTGCATGAAACTAAAAGGCACCTCCTTCAACGTATTGCAGTTATGATGGGTGGTCGAGCTGCTGAAGAAGTGGTATTTAACGAAATGACAACGGGCGCATCAAACGACTTTGAACATGCCACACAAACCGCACGAGCGATGGTTGTTGATTTTGGCATGAGCGATCTTGGCCCGGTTAACTTTGGATCTGATGAAAAGTCATATTATAGACAACCAGTAATCTCACAAGATATGTTGTCGAAGATCGATGCCGAGGTACGAAAAATTCTTGATACGGCCTATGCCACAGCTGTCTCTATGGTAAAAGAAAAGCGTGATGCACTCGATAAAATTGCAGAAGAACTTATAAAAAAAGAGACTCTCGATCAAGAT
>CAZLSE010000016.1:0-24258 GCA_964562055.1 uncultured Gammaproteobacteria bacterium | reverse complement strand
AATTTGAAGCAATTGTGGGTAAAAAGAAAGCAAATACTAACACATAATAAGCTGAAAAATAATCATTCATAATAAGTAGACTAATAATAATTTAAATTAACATCTTATTAGTATTACTATTTGCATACATATTTGTCTTACTATTTGCATTTATTATTTTATTGGATAGAAATGAAAAAACTCCTTGCTGTAGACGGAAATGGGCTTATGCATCGGGCCTTTCATGCATTGCCCCCGTTTAAAACTGCATCCGGAATTCCCACTCAAGTAGTATTCGGTTTTTTTTCAATACTCCACAAATCAATCATAGACTTTCATCCTTCGCACTTGGTAATTTGTTTTGATACACCTGCACCGACATTTCGTAATGCGCTTCTCCCAGAATACCAGGCTCAACGTCCAAAAATTACTGACGATTTTATTCAACAAATACCCATGATTAAAGAAGCGCTAACCTGTAATAACACTGTATTCAAAGAATTGGACGGATATGAAGGTGATGATGTAATAGCTACAGTTGCAAAAAAAGCTGAGGGCGAATCCTTTGATGTACTCATTCTTACTGGCGACAAGGATATGATGCAGCTGGTAAATCAACACATTTCTACTGTTACACCAGAAATTGGATTCTCAAAAACAAAAATATATACAGAAGAAGCGGTTTTTCAAAAAATGGGAGTCCCGCCAGTTCAGATCCCCGATTTAAAAGCGCTTGCTGGCGATCCGTCTGACAACTATAAGGGAGCTGAAGGTATCGGGCGTAAAACTGCCCAAAAATTATTGAGTGAATATGGCTCGGTTCAAACTTTACTGAGTAAAATTGATACCTTACCCAAAGGAACACTTAAAGACCGGTTACTCGCTAGCATAGATAATATTAAAATTGGCATACAACTTTCGAGAGTGAAAACTGATGTACCAATTTCCATTGACTTTACCGACGCTCTTTGGAATGGATTCTCAGAAAAACTAAAAGAGCAATTTCTTGCGTGGGAAATGTATTCTCTTGTAAGGCGGTTATACCCAAAACAACGCAAAACCGAAATAAAAAAAAAGACAACCAAAGTTGATGAAAACCAAATTGCAATGTTTTAACTATGATAATAGCACCCGAGCTTAAACAAAATATTTTTTATATGATTTATTTTTTTATTTTGCATAACTGGCAGGTTATCGTATACGGTACAGGAATTATTGGAACAAGTATTGCCGCATTATGGCAACCCAGACGTTCTTTTGTCTTGTGGATGATAGGGTTCAGCTTGTTGCTATTCGCTTTTGAATATGACAAACATTTTAAAGAACCGCTCCACGATCAAACTATCCAGTCGCTCATTACCGTTCGCGAACATGCAAAGGTGCGCCGAGTAGTATCTATTTCTTTTAATAAACTTATCCCCCTTGGTGTTCCAATGGTGGGTATAGCATGTAATGTTGCCGGACTTTATTTATTTCAGCGGGAGCGTAAAGTAAAACGTCGTACCAGCCCCAGGAGTTGATTCTACCCAGATTTTACCTTTGTGCATTGAGATTATCTGCTTTGATATATACAACCCAAGCCCTGTGCCTGATGCTGTTGGAGAAGCATGTTTATATGAGTTACCGAGCATCCCAAACTTCTGAAATAATTTTCCCAGATCTTCTTTTGACATTCCCGGCCCGGTGTCTTTAACTTGTATCTCCACATCATTAGCCCGTTTTATTACTGTAACGGTTATGCTTCCTTTTGTTGGAGTAAATTTAAGTGCATTCCCTATCAAATTTTGAATTACTTCGTGTAACTTTTCTTTATCTCCCAAGACCGTAATTTTCTTCTTTGGAGCTTTTATGGTAAATGTAATGTGCTGCTCTTTTGCCTTGATGGACAACTCATTAAATACAAAATGGAGTAAGCTTTGAATGCTCAATTCTGACATGGTAAGCTGTAACCGCTTACCTTCAATACGAGAAATTGTGAGCATATTTCCAACCAGTTTTATAAGTCTTTCTGTTGAAGAGCTCGCAATTTCTAAATATTCCCTTACCTTCGGATCAAGCTTAACGCCTCCTTTATTAAGCGCCATCCAAATATGACTTTTTACTGCAGTCATTGGTGTGCGTAATTCATGTGAGGCTATAGAGACAAACTCATCTTTGAGATGATCTAGCTCTTTTAACCGTTCGTTCGCCTGATGAATAGATTGATAAAGAACTGCATTGTCTAAGGCCATAGCGATACTGTTAGGAAGTCGGTTCATAAGTTCTCTGCTTTCTTTAAGTGCCAGTTCTGCTTCAGGCTCGATACCAATGATAAGAATGCCAATTACGCTCCCTCGCACAATTAACGGATATACAAAAAAGGATGTCGCTCCTATTGCCGTTTGAAGCTGTTTGCCCGACAACATGTCAAGAAGAGGAAAAATTACAAAATAAAATCGAGAGTGTTTTATTGCTTTTTGCGTATGCACTACCCGTGCCAATAATGACTCTTCGGGCTTTAATGTTATGTGGTTCTTTTTAAGCGCAGTGATAATCGGATTCAAATTAAATCCGTATAGGGGCTTTGTGGTTTCGACAGCAAGGGGAATAAGCGAGCTGTGATTATGACTAACTTGATGAATACTCACATAACGAAATTCAGCATCTGCAATAATTACTTCCGCAGCGCGCTGCATTACTTCATACATGTCGGTCACCGAACTTAAAGCAATCGTTTCTATTTTACGCAATATCGAGAGCGTTTTATTCCGCTCCGCAAGTTCGAAATTTTTTTTATACAACTCTTCTGCAATGTGCTCCACGTTAGAAAATTGAGAAAATTTGTTTCCCATCTATCATTTATTATACGCAGATTTTTACCTCAAGTTCAAAAGTTACCGCAGAAGCGCTGGCCGCTTGTTATCGGGAAGTTGCGACACGAGTTGTCGCACTGTATGTTTGCAGACTTCTACCGATATCTCACCAAAAAAGTCTCGATATTTTTCTATAAGATGCTCGATTATTTCGGTTTCTTTTCCCGAAAATGATATATCTTTCTTCACCCAATTCACTTTGAGACCTTTTATATGTTCTACTTGCTACAGTGCTATTGGACCAATAATAGACTCCTGTTTGGAAATGATACGCTCCACAATTTGTGCATATACCGATTCTGAGCTCATATTATCTTAACGCAATTCAAACAACACGGTGTCTAACTGCAACAAACTTAATGTCATTATATAGTATCCAGAAAAATAGAGAAAATCGTTGATACCAGCCGCCAACCATTAATCTGTATGTGCTTGATATAAAAAGACAAAATCAGCCACATTTTGGAGTAATAATGCAAGTAATAAAAAATTACCCTTTTCTTCATTTGACCACCCAGAAGTTTTCGAGACAGCACGTAAGTTAAGAGTGTATAATAGCGACATATATCGACTGTCCTAGTGGATATCCAAAATCAAGAAAAACAGTTTTAGCGGACTTCCCGTATTCGATTAAAAAAATCGCATATGTGCCTAATAGAAGTGTTGCTGGAATGCCCGCAGCCCAAACTTTATTTTCAAAGGATTTCAAGGTAAGATACACTCCAGAAGCGTGCGCAAGATGAATAATACCAATTAGATAGAGAGGAATGCTGCCAAAATAACCCAAATCGCCTATTGATGGATAGGGAACACTTCTATCCCAAGAACCATCACATAATAGGAGTATGCTAATTGGCCAAAAGCCTGAGCAAATAACCCAAATGAGAAAAAATAAATAGCTCTTCCCATCAGACTTTTCCATCCACCCCATTTTTGTGCTGTGCGCAAACCCCACATTCCTCCCCAAATTGCCATTAAACAGTAGGTGCTTGCAAAATAATCAAATACGGGGTCACCTGCTTGTTTAAATAACTGAAGATATATTCACCAGGCGGAATAAAATAAAAACAATACCGCAGCCACTTTAGCTTGCCATTCACGAAGAACTACTTTAAACATATATTCATTATATGAGTGAATTCTGTTGTATGTCAATTCGATTGTTTCCTATAATATAGACTCTATGCTCCCTCGGTTTCCCCAATTTACAAAACTTGAACTTACCCACAAACCGCATATCGAACGCATTACTCATGTTTATCCTCCCTATTCTGATTTTAACTTTACCAGTCTTTGGACTTACAATTCTGATAACTCTATAGAAATTACAACTCTAAATGCCAATCTTGTAGTGCGATTTACAAATTACATAACTCTTAAGCTATTTCTTTCATTTATAGGAAGGAACAAGATAATGCAAACAGCCAAAGAGCTAACTGCTTATAGTAATCACAAACATTTGGAGCCCTATCTCAAACTGATACCTGATGTAGTAATAACAGCTACTCCATCACTTGCAAATGAATTTGTTATCGAAGAAGATTTAGACAATCACGATTACATCGTTTCCGCTTCAGAGCTTGCACAACTCCCTGAAGAAAAATATAAAAGAAAGCGATATCTCGTTGAACGATTTAAACGTAAATACACCAGTTATTCCACTTCGTTTTTAGATTTAAATGACTCAACTGTACGAAAAAAAATAGTGGACTTATTTGTAAAATAGGAAGCGAATGCGCATAAATCTAGACCAGTTTACTATTTACATAAAATAAGATTACTCCAAAACAGAAAGTGAAAGTACCCACCCCTGCGCCTCATAAACAGCGACAACAAGCACACTCGAAGGCGCGTCGGTAACCTTAGCCACGCTCATTTTGATATTCATTTTCTTTGGAGAGATAGAATACCCTCGAAGCCTACAAAGATCTGAAAGAGAATGTTTAACCTCTTCTTGAAGAAGTGTCCGCACAGCCTCTTCCGAGTTTTCAGTAAAGTGATGCTCTACAAACACCCCTCTCCCATCCTCTTCCTGGCACCACCTATTTGCTACTCCAATATATCTGCCCTATTCTCGACTTCTGTTTTCCGACATGACAACATACAGTCGGTGACCATACTCGTTATCTGGCGTTTTATATTTTTGTTGTTTTATTACGCTTCCCGGGGGAATTATCGATGATAACACTAATAAGTTGTAATTACTCACTCCAGCATCAAATAATGCCGCATCAAATGCGGAGAGTAGTGTTTTTCCTTGTCCCCTACCAGACGAAATGTAAATGTTCATTTTATAAGTGATTTAACTTTTAGCATAAACTGTTCAGGGGTATATTCACTTTTAATAATGTAAGGATATCCTAACTTTTTTAACTCTTTTAATTCTGCGCCATCTAAGTTTGTAAGAAATATCACGTGCATTGCCTGTTTATGTGCATCTTGTCCTAAGGCAGATATGATTACTTCGAGTCCATTTTTTTTGGGCATGAGCATATCCATTATGATGAGGTCATAGGAAGATGAATTAATCTTGAGCAACGCCTCTTCACCGTCTTGTGCGGTAACTACCTCAAACTCCGAGTGAAGGATATCTTTGTAAAGATTTCTCATAAGCTCATCATCATCCGCTAGTAAAATTTTCTTTTTTATCATGAGGAACATTATATAACAAAAACCCCTTCCTTTCGGAAGGGGTTTGGTTTATTGACAAATAGAGTTACCGGGTAACCTGAATTACTTCACCGTTATCAGTTGTTGGAGCTGAGACTGTGATTCTATTCTGTGCATCTCTCGTTACCTCATACCCTGTTGCATAGGTCGCACAGTCGGTAATTGGTGCCGTATTAAGCGATGGATCTGTTGGCAATGCTGGAATATAGTCAGGCATCAAATCAGCACATATATTCAAACCTGCACTTGATACTTCTGTTGCTGTACCTGCAGTAAGTGCTGCAACGGCAGCCGGAAGCTGACCATTGTTCTCGGCAACATATTGATGTACTGCGTTAAGAATTTGAAGAACATCACTTCTTCGGCGAGTGTTATTTGCTTGACCAAACTGTCTCGCTGGATTAATTGCGATAAGGGTAATCGCAAGCAGGATTGCTAAAATACCGATAACCACAAGAAGCTCAATAAGCGTAAATCCCTTTTTAAGTTTTATCATAAAGATCTAAAAAAAATAATAATGTATTACATTCAGAGTAATCAAAAATCAGAGTCATGTCAAGATGATAGTGCATTAGTTTCCGAGAATGAGTAGTATAGAACTTTGTTTAATCGACCCGGTGCGAATTATTACATTGGGAATAAGTGAGCGAATATCTTGAATAACCATTTCCCGTAATGGGGGAACCAAACGTTTTGGCAAGACTAACGCAGTTTGAGGATTTGACTCTCCTAAAGAACTATTTATACGCACATCGGAATATCCTTCATTTACAATCATCTCCGCAATCTTTTCCCCAAGCCCAAGATGTAATGGGGAAGTAGATATAACGATAGTAGGATATGCATGAGTTGAAATCCCTTTCACTGTGGCAGATGGAGTTGGAATTAATGTCGGGACAATAGTTTTTCTACGAACAGGACGTGGCGTGAGTCCAAAATCTTTTCCCATATTTATATATACCGCAACCAGTACAAAAAAAAGGATCCCAAACACCCCAAGCAATAGCGGAAGTTGCGATGCAGGTTGCATGGGTTTATCGGGTATCTCCACAACTTCAAACTCATCAATCTCTTTCTGTACAGTGACTTGAAACGATTCTTGCTTTATTTGATTCATGTTTTTTAACATCGCTTGTGCAAGTTCTTCTGTGAGAGAGGCGACACCGCCTTGAGGTACAAATGCCAATCCCTCAAGTGGAATTATGCAGGATACTATGCACCCTAACTGTATGAGCCAGCGTTTAACGGTATCAATAAAATCACCATTCGCCGCAATAAGAAGAACTCCCTTCTCGGATTTCACACGTTTTGATAAAACGGTATCAAATGGTACATAGTCAAGATATGTTTGAATGGCCAAATCTAACGAAGCCTGAGGCAAGAGTGTGAATTCTTTTTTGAGAATCGGTGACTGAATTACCATGCACACTTCAAGAGGGGGAAGCGCATTCATGGCAAAAAAATCTCCAAGTTGCCTTCCAAACTCATCAGTATCGATAATCTCCATGTTGATATATACCGCGTTTGAGAGTTGGAGCGTAAATATTTTTTTGGAAAATGAAGGAATATATATATCAATAAACGTGTCGCGTATAAGCACAATGCCGGGTACTTTTTTCTTCTCAACAGGTGTGTTCATTGATATAGTTCTCTCCATGTAATAACGGTCAGTATAGTATCAGTATAATCGAATACTGCCTCGATGGTTCGGGTAAACCCGTGCGCAGTACCTTTGGCTACTACGGTGTACTGGCCATTAAACGTTACCGTCGTTTCAACAGAAGCTGAGGGTGATAGGGTTATTGTTTCGCCGCCATATTGGGGATTCCTAAGGAGCGAAATTGACGCATTTTCAATTCCCGCCTCTGCAGCGTAGTAGGCTTCCATACTTGATGCACTTGCGGTTGTTTTTTGAGCATTGGTAATAATAATGGATACCGATGTTGCAGCTACAGTTACCGATACTATGATAAATATAAGAAGTGTAATCAGTGTTTGACCGGATCGTATCATATGATTATTTATCTCTAATACCTAGTAACGTTGAGAATGGCACCATTTCACTTTGATCTCTCTTTTCGGAAACGCTTGTAATCGTAAAATCTATTTGAATCACATCATATTGCGAACCATTTCCGTACCGTATAAATTGAGGAGTGGATACAGTAGTTTCACTACTTGTTAACTTATGAATATCTCCTCCCCGCAAAACAATAAGAGCTCCATCGCTCGCGCTATAGTCGTAGGTTTCCCCACTAATAATCAGGCGAAGCATGGCTGAAGATGAGCCTGGAAGCGCGGGAATTTCAATAGAGCTTGCTCTGCCGAAATCATAGGTGAATCGCGATAGCAGATAAGTTGAGTCATATTGCGTACTTGATAACGCTTCCGTTTCCAGTTGTCTATCGACAAGCACTGCAAATAAATTAATAAAGACAACAAGAAGAACCGACAAAATGCCAAGATAAATTACCATTTCAGCAATGGTGACACCTCTTCTTGATTTCATTGTGAATAATTAATTGTTATATCGCTCAATACAGGTGAATTTGTTATATCACTTGTTGTCATGTACATTCTGTATTTAAAACATCTACCCGGATTTTCGTAATTCTGGTAGCTATAAATTGGGATTGATCCACGTATTTCATTTCCTGTAGGCTCAAAAAAAGATGTTGTTGGCTGACTACTGTTTGGTCCCACGAAGGTATAGTTTGCTCCAGTGCAACTTCCACCCACTGCCTGAGCAACTGCAACTTGCATTCGAATCGTGGTTTGTACAGGCTGATTTATATTGGCAACAAAACTGTTGAAAGCAGAAGATGATGCAACCTGAACAGCGTCTGAGGTGAATTGCCCCGATGTGGCATATTGACCTCCAGGACCCCCTATAATTATTTTGAGTTCCGATGAAGCATCGGCTGTAATAACATACGAATAAGCGTCGCCGTCGGATTCAAGAATGGTTGATATTCCATTTACCCCAGAAGCAACCTCCATGCCACCACAACGAACGGGTATAGCTTCGTTGGCGATATTGATAACCTGATACTCCTCACCGCCAGAACCAACCAATATTCCTCTATTTCCAGGCGTTAGCCCCACTCCTCGGGGATTCATCCCGTTCGCATCATAACTTCCAACGATAGGACGGACCCCGGATTTTACCGCAGTATCTATAATGAAAAATTCACGCTGTGTTACAGATACGCCTGTTGCCAAATAAGCTCGAGTACCTGTTGAATTAATTACCACATCGATAGCGGACTGGCTATTAGGACTTGCACTTCCAACCACAGTTAAGGTGCTTCCTCCCCCAGAAACCTGTATTATCTGCATTTTCGTAGCAGAACCGGAAATGGCGACATACGCATACTCCCCGAGAACATAGACTTTTGTTCCCTGTCCTGCAAGGGTAACGCTACCCAAAAGTGAACGTGACCCTGACTTACTTGATACATCAAAAGTATGAAGAATATTGGATGTAATTACATATCCTACTGAACCCGAAATATATACCGATCGACCTGTTCCATTACCCGGTGCGTTAAAGTATCCGATTTCTGTATATTTGAGAGTAGATGGATTGAGGTCATTTAAATCAATGATAACAACTTCCTTCGAATTGGTATCTGTACCGATATAGGCATAATCATCATCGATATACACCCCATTTGTTTTATACCCGTCAAACGTTCCTTCTATTCCCGCATTTGGCGGCACCTGATTGTCCACTAATACGTTCGCGAATGAAACGCCTGATGCGTTTTCGCCAGTTACCGCAGACACCTTTCCCTCTACAGCCCACACCGCGTTTGCCACACCGCTTTTCGGAAGATCTACTGTTGTTCCTGTTAGGCTGGGACTACACCAGTTACCGTTTCCGCCAGCCCCAAGAGTTACTTCACCATCCCCTGCCAGACCACTTCCCAGAGTCTCGGCAATTGTAGTACCGCTTGCAGATCCGGTATTAAAATCGGTAAATAGAGTATCAAGGGCGTTTGTATTTGCACGAAAACGGGTTGCAAACGTGGTTACCGAAACCGATGAGGACGTTGGATATTGCCAAGATACTGTTGTTACAATCCGCCGAGTAGATGGATCTGAAGTACCTCCCGCGTCAATGATATTCCCATTTGCATCACGGTATACATCGGATAATACAACAGATGTAGTAAGTCCATCTGCTGAATGAGGACCCGGGGAAAGAATCCATCTGTTTTGATACTGCTCGGGATGATATTCACCGTTTACTGGTAAGTTATACCAACTTGAATCTTTAATACTTTTTACAATCTCTGCTGTACCCTTCAGTTGCGCAAGAGCGCTACTTTTGCGTATTTGTTGCGCTTTACCTTCACGGGATGTCGTAAGGCCAATCAAAAGTGCAGGCAATAAGATTAATGCGAGTGCAAAAATAATAATAAGCTCAATGAGTGATCCTCCTTTTTTATTCATTGCTCAATACTCGGAATTCCTAATGCATTTACAGTAACCGTACGTTCATTGAGATGGACAGTATCAGTAAGGGTAATCGTGTTTGCATTTGGACTAAAGTTAACAAACTCACCGCTACCCGATGCAAAACGGATATTGCCGTTTTCGACCGGGATAGAGGAAAAAGAGAGCGGATAAGGTAACGGATATTCAGTATTCTCACTCAAACCCACAACATACTCATCTCCCCGATAGAGGATGTATTTATCTGAATCAAAATGTATTCCCGAAGTTACGCCTGTGTTCATTGCGTTAAATTGTTGTTGTCTTAACAGTGAAGTTAATTCTATGGTTGTGTTCTGCAACGCATTTCGGTCTTGCAGTTTAAATAGGTCAGGAGCCGTCAGAGCAAATAGGAGTGATACAATACCCATCACCACCACGACCTCTATGAATGTAAAGCTTTTTCGAATTCGCATATTATCGGGTAGCAACTGATCCAATAAGTCCATAAATGGGGGCAATAATTGCCATCATCATCCCGCCCACAAGAACACCCACAACAACAAGCATTATTGGTTCCAACAGTGCCGTTGCTGTTTTTACACTGTTTGAAACTTCATAATCAAGATACTCTGACACATCGAAAAGGGCCTTATCTAAGGTGCCGCTTTTTTCTCCTGCTTCAATGATTTTTATCACAATCACTGGAATATACCCTTTCCCCTTACGCAGTCCTTCCGTAAGGTTTTTTCCGGCAATCACCATATCACGCGTTCTGGTAATGATTGAATAAATTTCCTTTTTTGTCACAACTTCTGCAACAAGTTCGAGTGCTGAAGTAATTGGAATTCCTGAATTAAGGAGTAAATGAAGATTATATGTAAATCGGGTTAAATCGATTTTTTGGACGAGAGGCGAAATTATGGGAACTGATAAGATCGGTTGAATAATCTCACGTTTATATTTTTTAATCAGGAAAAAAGCAATACCAATAATAACTCCTGTCACCCCTAAAAAGTAAACGGTTTTGTTAACTACAATATCTGAGGCAAACATAAGTATCTTGGTGGGAAGAGGCAAAGTGACATTGAGTCTCAAAAATACCACCGATATTTTTGGAATAACAACAATGAGGATCATAAGAAGAACTCCGATAAACACGAAAATAATCAATACGGGGTACATGAGCGCTGACCGAAGTTTATCGTTAAACTCCATCTCTTTACGAATATTGTTTTTTATGTCTTTAAGAATGACGTCAAGAGTTCCCGACTCTTCGGCTGCCTTTACGATGTTCACCGTTACCTTATCAAATATGAGGGGAAATTCTGCGAAAGCTAAATAAACCCGCTTACCCTGATATATGTAATCATTAAGTGTCTGCAGTACAATCCGCTGATTGCCTTTTGCATCCTCAAGTAACGACTCAACTGCACTTAAAATTGAGATACCCGCCGTTATCATGGTTGAAAGATTCATGATAAGCTCTATCTTTTCCTCATTGGTGATACTAACGGCCTTCAGATTTATTTTTTTACTCATGTCGTGTCTACTTTTGTAACACGAAGAACTTCTTCGATTGTGGTCAACCCCTTGGTTACTTTTTCAAGTCCGTCTTCTAGCATTGTTTTCATCCCCTCCTCCTGTGCTTTTTTTGCAATAACATCGGAGTCTGCCTTTGCCACAATTAATTCTTTAAGGGCTTTACTCACCTCAATTATTTCAAATACCCCGATTCTTCCCGCATATCCAGTGCCGTGGCATATTTTGCATCCAGTACCCTTATATATTTGAATTTCTTTATCTTTACCAAAATAGTCCTCTACAAATTTTGGTGGAATTTGTTTCATCAGCTCATCAGCAGACATATTGACTGAAGTGCGACACATTTCGCAAATTTTCCGTAACAACCGTTGCGCAATAATCAGGTTCACTGTGGATGCAACAAGAAATGGCTCGATCTTCATATCAATCAACCGGGGTAATGCGGTTGCGGCATCGTTTGTGTGAAGTGTGGAGAGTACCAAATGACCGGTTAGCGCAGCATTTACCGCAATACTTGCTGTTTCCATGTCCCGTATCTCTCCGACAAAAACCACATTGGGGTCCTGACGCAATATCGAACGAAGACCGGCGGCAAATGTTAAATTCGCTTTTGGGTTTACCTGAATCTGGTTAATGCCTTTTATCCTGTACTCTACCGGATCTTCAATTGTGGTTATGTTTTTTTCTCTTGTATTTAATAATTTTAAAATCGAATAGATACTGGTTGACTTACCAGATCCAGTCGGCCCTGTCGACAGTATCATACCATATGACTTTGTAAATGCTTTTGTTACCTTCAGAAGATCTCGTTCATTCATTCCCAAACTAGACAATGTATATTGCTGGGATCGTGTTGAAAACAAACGCAAAACCGCCTTTTCTCCATCAACAATAGGAAGAATAGAAACACGCACATCTAAATCCTCATCATTAATCCGAACCTTGAGTTTTCCATCCTGTGCCGTCATGTGTTCATCGGTTCTCAGTGACGAAAGCACCTTTATACGGGTAAGTATTCTGTTATGGATATTTTTTGGCAATACTAAAACGTCATGAAGCACTCCATCAATTCTAAACCGTACAAGTAAGTTCTTTTCTTCCGGCTCGATGTGAATGTCGGATGCTTTATCCTGATATGCATAAATGATAAGTAAATCTACCATCTTTGCGATCGGAGCTTCATCTATTGCCGCTTTTTTTGCTTCAGGAGATCCGCGCGTGAGAAAGTCATGAAATAATTTTTGCAAATCTCTCCGGTAGATGCGAAGTGCATTGTCAATATCGCGAGAAGTGGCTAAATATGGTACAACAGGGTATCCTGTTTTTGCCGATACCACCTCAATGAGCATTGTATCTCGCGGATTAGCCATTGCCACGCAAAGTCCTTTATCGATAAATGCAAAAGGGATTGCCTTATACTTTCTGGCAACACGCTCGGGCAATATATGTCGCACATTGTCAGCGATAGTAATTTTTTGGAGAAGAATAAAGGGTACTTTGAGGTAATCTGCGATAAGAATTCCCAGATTTTCATCGGTTACTATATTTTTTTCGATAAGAGCCTCATCCATTTCGATATCACAGTTTGCTGCATATTCTTTTGTTTCAGCCCATATATGTTCATCGATAAGTTTTGTTTTCTCAAGGATCAATTTTAATTCTCCCTGTGTGATTATCATTGTTTGGGTGCACAAACTACTATTGACGTTATCTTTTCGACGAGGGTGTCAAAGTCAAAAAATGCCTTATTTACATAATCACGAGCACCGAGAGAAAGAGCCTTCTTCATATCTTCTTCTTGACCCAGTGTTGAAAACATAATGATGGGGGTTATCTGGGCAATTCCTTTCTGTGATGCATATTCAAGGACTTCAAATCCATTCTTCTTTGGCATGATTATGTCAAGAAGAATACAGTCATACGTTTTTTTCGATAGCAAATCAATTGCCACTTCTCCATCTGACGCCAGGTCTACATTATGGCCCAATCCTTGAAGTTTAATGACATAAAACTTTTGGAAAAATGCATCGTCTTCAACTACTAAGATATTCATATTTTAGAAATGACAATTCCTAACTCGTCATTTATTGCATCTAGTTCTTCAATGATTTCATTCACTACTTTGTCAGTTTGCTCACTTTCAATATTCTGCAGGTGTTGTTCAAGATGGTCTGCCTGGGGGAGACGTTTAAGAATGTGTTCATCTAGAGCATCGATATTGTCCATTAAATGAGCAAATATTTTTTCCATCCGATACCACATTCTTCCCATTGTCTTATAGTTCATGGCCAAACATTGCCCTTTAAGTGAGTGCGTTAGCCTGCGGAGAGTGATAACTAATTCGGGCTCTTTATGTGGCGATTGTAAAAGCGTATTGAGTGCTACACCATACTCACGCACCAGTTCAATACCAGATTTTACAAACAAACCACGATATACCGACAAATCAACAGGCATATATTCATACTAACAAATACGCTATGAAAGAATCAATCAACGCTTACCACATTAAAGATAATGCTTGTAAGCATAGGCAACAAGTGCCATTGCAGCAAGTAAGATGAAAACAACGCCAAACTGCACAATTGGGCTCGTTTTATGTGTAACAGGGGCCCTTTTTACAGCTGCCTTTTTTTTGCGTACCGCCATAGGAAATGAAAATGGATAATACCTTAAGAATAGCTGAGATTGCCATAGGTGTCAATATGGTAAGGTACTGATACAATAGTATAGTTATGATGAGAAAACAGAAAAAAATTTTGAGATTGATTTTTGTACTTCTTTTGCCTTTGTTCATATTAAGCGCACAAAAAATTACAAATCAATTAGCGCCCCAGCCTTTACCCACCCCCGCTCATCAAACTTACGCAATAGAGATTGCAACTGTATCAGCAGTTATAGATGGAGATACTATCGAACTTACAGATAAACGACGAGTAAGATATATTGGCATCGATACACCTGAAGCTAAGCATCCGAACAAGGGGGTTGAATGTTTTGGTAAGGAAGCTGCACAGAAAAATAAAGAGTTGGTTGAAGGCAAGACAATAACTATGCAAAAGGATATATCAGAAACCGATAAGTACAAAAGACTGCTTAGATATGTTTGGGTTGACGATGTATTTATAAACGATGTGCTCGTACGGGAAGGGTTTGCTGTTCAGTCTACCTTTCCTCCGGATGTGGCTCATGCAAAAGAGTTTGAGGAAGCGGCACAAGAAGCCCGCACAAATAATAGAGGACTTTGGAAATCGTGCAAGTAAACGTTATACTTTTCCCCGCTTAACAAGCTTATACACCGGAATTATTTCTTTTATTTCGCCATTCTCCCCCTCGATAATGTTGGTTCCCGAAACGCGCTGATACTCTTCCAAATACCCTGACAATGTTTCTTGTGTATCTTTTAATTCGGACTTCAGTTCATCAATTTTTGCAACTACTGCTTCCATAGCGGGTGTTCTCAGAATGCGCTGTTTAATTGCATTTTTTTGTTTATTCATCTCTTTCACCTTTATATCCATTTCGTGATACTCCTTATCTCCGCCAAAGGCATCTTTAAACATGCCATTTTGCATCTTTAAACCTTCTTTGACCTTTGCGATATCCGCTTCATATCGATTGATAATTGTGGTAAGTTCAACTATGGTTAGCGATCCTCTCGGCGCGCTTGTTTCAGGAGTTTCAATAACTTCTGCTTCTTCTGGTTGAGTGTTTGTGTTGTTTGTATCCATAAGGATTTACTATACCAGAAAACACAGGTCTTGTAACGTAAAAAGCATATGTTATTCGTTACACGATTCACGTTACGCGCTATAATAAGAGAATGTTTCGTCCAAAAATTGGTTTGGCGTTGGGTGGTGGTGGGCCGCGGGGGCTTGCTCATATTGGAGTCATAAAGGTTTTAGTAGATCATGGTATTCCGATCCATTATATTGCTGGTACAAGTGCTGGGGCGCTCATTGGCGGAATGTATGCGTATACCCGAGATATAAAAAAAGTTGAGTCTTATATTTTGGAAAAAAACAAACTGGAGATGCTCTCCTATATTATTGATCCTTCACTTCGCGGAGGATTTTTCGAAGGAAAGAGGCTTGAACAGTTTATCAAAGGGTTTAAGGGGGATTGTACCTTTTCAGATCTTCGCATTCCTTTTGTTGCTGTGGCAGTTGATTTAAAAACAGGAAAAAAAGTACATCTTCATAAGGGACTTCTTAGTAAGGCGATTCATGCGAGCAGTGCTATACCAATGGTTTTTAAGCCGGTGAAATAGATAACCATCTCCTCGTTGACGGTGCGGTATTGAGTTCTGTTCCTGTTGAAACGGCTTTTCAAATGGGGGCTGATGTAGTTATTGCAGTTCAACTCAACAAGCAGTACCACCCCACTTTTGATGCTCAAAAATTAAATCTCCTTCAGGTTGGTCAACTTTCGTTTCGTATATTCGAACGCAAGATTGCATTTGATGAGGTAAAAGGAGCTCAAGTTATATTACAACCACGCATAGAAAATGTCGGGTGGCACGCACTCATTAATCCGGATGAAAAACAAAAAGGTATTCGTATTGGAGAAGAAGAAACAATTTCACATCTTCCTCACATAATATACCATACAACAAGATGGTCATTTTCTTACGCTTGGAAGAACATCTTGAGAACTATCAAGGGTACAATTAGTCGCGGCTAATCCAATTAAAAAACGAGCTTACTATAGACATTACGACACTAAATATAATTCCCCACATGAGGTTGTCCACATAAAAACCCGGCACAATAGTTGCCACTAACAAAACGATAAGACCATTTATTACTAAAGTAAAAAGACCCAAAGTAAGAATCGTGACTGGCAATGTGAAGATGATAAGAAGGGGTTTAAGTACCATATTCGCCAAACCCAAAATCACACCGACTACTACTGCATGCATAAAGGATTCTACATGCACCCCCGTTAAAATATATGCCGACACAATAACTGCCGCTGCGTTTGTTATGAGATACCCGATTACTTTCATATAAGAAATTATACAATTTTCATCACCAGATTTTGGAGTCCTGTGGAATACTGGAACGCCTTCTTTGGTCGGTTGATTATTGCATCAGGAAGATTACGATACCTGCCCCACTCTCTCAAAAAATACTTCTCGATTCCGCGTGATATTTTGTATTCAGCAGGCACTTCAAGTGCGAATTGAACAAACTCATTTTCAAGATATGGATTAATAAGTGTTATTCCAAAATGGTTGGCCATTTGGCCATCCCTCTTTTTGTCAATTTCAAGTAATGGGAGGTCGTTGCTTATTTCTGCATTAACTTTCTCTTGAGGAATCAATGTATATTTATGATATCCCGCAAAAAGTATATCGGGACCTTGTCCCGTAATGATGGTTCTTATTCCGAGCGACTTTGCTCGTTTAAAAATCAGAAAATACCCCACTGCTAGCGATTGCTGCATGAACGTAAGTTTCACATCCGCTTTCTTAAGCAGCGACCTGACAATAGGCAATGCATTTTTTACTTCAGAGTCTATTAACTCAATCCATTCGTAGTTTTTTTGGAAGAATCGAGAGGCGATATCAATAAATGGACGATCTTTGGTATTGGTTGTGCCCATCGAAAAGAGAGATGCAATGGGAAAGTATTCGTTGACATAGGATGTGATCAGTGTGGAGTCTATTCCGCCAGACAATAGAACGCCGACATTATTATACTGTTGTTTATATAGTTTGAAGTATTTTGATACAATAGTATCTGCGGCTTGTATATACGAATCCATATGCAATTATACTATCCATCCAACTTTCCGGTACATCTTGAGTCTCAGCTTATTGATATTGTTATGAGATTGGAGACTCGCTATCTTGAGGGTAAGGCTGTCACCCCTGCCTCGGTGAGGAAGTACATTCGAGAAGATCTGCGCTTATCTGAGCCTTCACTTTTTAAAGACCAAACTCCCCCATTTTGGTGGCTTCAGTTTATTTTGTTCCGTCACACGGCTCGATTTAAAGCACAGTTTGTCCACACCCTTCAGCGAATCATAGTCAAAACAAAAATTCGCTCTATTTCTGGTGTTGTCCCTCTCACTCTTTTTACATCTGGAGTCGGATGTCCGTTTCACTGTGTGTACTGCCCATCCGAACCTGGAGTGCCTAAAAGCTACCTATCAGATGAACCGGCAGTTATGCGAGCGATACGTAGCAAGTATGATCCGTTTACACAAACACAGAGTAGACTTATTATGTTTGCACTATCAGGTCACTCAATTGAAAAAGTAGAGATAATTATAAAAGGAGGCACATTTTCTTTTTTACCTCGAACCTATAGAACTACGTTTATTAAAAAAATATTTAATGCGGCGAATACGAATACAATACAATTATTATCAGCGGGAAAAACGTTACAGTCATCACTCACTCTTGATAAGGCGCATACAAAAAATGAAACTGCCCCTTCGCGAATTATCGGTATCAATATTGAAACACGGCCTGATTATATAAACGTAAAAGAATTACGCTACCTGCGGTCGCTTGGTGTTACCCATGTAGAACTAGGAGTGCAAACTATTTATGATGAAGTCTACACAGCAATCAAGCGTGGCCATACCGTTTCGGCAGTACATACAGCAACCAAACAGCTCCGCGATGCAGGATTTAAAATAGGATATCATCTGATGCCAAATTTACCAAAATCAACTCCTGAACGTGACTTTTCAATGATAAAAACGGTATTTAATAATGCTAATTATAAACCAGATCATCTTAAGCTTTATCCGACAACAATAACAAAATATACTGAACTTGAAAAATGGTATCAAAGCGAAAAATATAGGCCATATCCTATTGAAAAAATGGTTGAAATAATCGTTCGCGCTAAAAAGGAAATCATTCCTCCGTGGGTGCGCATCGGACGACTTACACGTGATATTACGACGAATATGATGACCGGCGCAAAGTTCCCCCCTAATTTAAGGGAAGTCATTCAGTCAGAAACGCACAAACTAGGAATAACCTGTAACTGTATACGGTGCAGGGAAATACAGCTTACGCATCCTCAGTTGCCATTATCCATTCGTGAAATAGAATATGAGGCTGGTGACGGGAAAGAATTTTTTATAGAAAAAATCGATGCACATAATCGATGCTTGGGATTTATTCGGCTTCGGCTTCCATCCTACCTTAGCAAGAGTGATATTAAACCCTTATTTAAAACACTCCATAATTCAGCAATTATCCGAGAATTGCATATTTATGGCAAAGCAACAGGTATTGGAAAACAGGAACGGCGTTCCGCACAGCATAAGGGTCTTGGGGAAGAACTTCTCACTATTGCTGAAAAAAAAGCAAAGGATGAAGGAGTGCGTAAGATTGCAATTATTTCCGGAGTCGGCGTCCGCAATTACTATCGCAAGTTAGGATATACACTTAGCGACACATACATGGTCAAACCAATCTAGTCTGGCCAGTGACACTTTTTATATTTCTTACCCGAACCACACCAACAGGGTTCGTTTCTCCCTGGTTTTTTTTCGGTGGTAACTGGAGCATGGGTATGGGTTACTTTTTTCTGTTCGTCTTGCTTTTTTCCTGCCTCAAAAGCATTTACTGCGCTTGCTGATGAGAAAATCATTCTTCCTGTCATGTCGTTTGACTGCACCGATTCAACACGGAGTATTTTTCGTGTTGCCTCATAGGGAATATTGGTCATCGTTTTTTCAAATAGTGAATACGCTTCATTTTTATATTCAACGAGCGGGTCAAGCTGTGCATAACCACGTAGATTAATGCCTTCCCTTAAGTCTTCAATTGCGGTAAGATGATCGGTCCAGTACTTGTCAATTGTCGAGAGAAATATCGATTTTACAATCTCTCTCCACATATCGGATCCAAAACTAGTTTCACGTGCGCCAAACTCTTTTTCAAAAACAGAAAGTGCATATGTTTTTGCATTGATAAGGTTTTTTTCTTTAATCAGCCGTTCAATTTCATGAGGCGGTATGGGTATAAGCGTCCGCAACTCATCCATAATCCGTGACATGATACTGTCATCCATCTCCTCTTCTGCGATGCCATGCGTATTAAGTACAATATCAACTTCATCGTCAAACATAGCAAGAATTGCTTTTTTAAAGGTTTCCGAATCATCAATTGCAAACAGCATTTTTCTTCGTAACGCATATACAATTTCACGTTGTTTATTGAGAACATCGTCAAAATCCACAAGATGCTTACGAATATCAAAATTAAATCCTTCCACCTTTACCTGAGCTTGCTCAATTGCCCGTGACACCATAGAGTGACTGAGAGGCTGATCTTCGGGCAGATTAAAAAATGTCATAAGATTTGAAATCTGTTCTCCACCGAATATGCGCATTAAATCGTCCTGAAGTGATACAAAAAATCGCGTTTCACCAGGATCGCCTTGCCGTCCAGATCGTCCACGTAGCTGATTATCAATGCGGCGTGATTCATGCCTCTCTGTGCCAATTACGTAGAGTCCGCCCAATTGCATAACTTCATCATGTTCTTGTTGCCATGTTTCACGTGCGGCATTATATGCTTTTTCATCTTTTTCAGGCGAAGGTTTAACTCCCCCCAAAATGATATCAACACCTCGTCCTGCCATATTGGTAGCAACAGTAACTGCGTGTTTTTTTCCTGCTCGCGCAATAATAGAGGCCTCTTGTATGTGATTTTTCGCATTAAGCAGTTCATGTGGAATACCCCTTTTGTGCAGAATTCTGGAGAGATGTTCATTTTTTTCGATAGAAGTTGTGCCAACTAACACAGGCCGACCTGTATGATATTGCGCCGCAATTTCATCTGCTATCGCATTAAATTTTGCACGTTCGGTCTTATAAATCATGTCTGGATGATCCACTCGCTTCATTGGTCGGTGGGTAGGAATTACCACTACATCAGCTTTATATATTTTGTGAAACTCTTCCGCCTCTGTAGCGGCGGTACCGGTCATTCCAGCAATTTTTTTATAACCTCTGAAGTAATTTTGAAGCGATACCGTAGCAAGTGTTTTTGATTCGCGTTTAATTTTTACATTTTCCTTTGCCTCAATGGCTTGATGGATACCCTCCGAAAATCGTCGACCCTGAAGCAGACGACCGGTAAATTCATCAACGATAACTATCTCTCCATCTTTGACAATATATTCTTTGTTATTTTTAAATAATAACTCCGCCTTGAGCGCTGCCTCAATATGAAATAACGTGTCAAAGTCTTTTTCATATATATTTTGCACACCAAGAATTTGCTCGACACGTGCGATACCTGAGTCGGTTAAATGTACCGTTCGCGCTTTTTCATCGATTTTAAAATCAGACTCTGAAAGTTGTCGAACTATTTTTGCATATGTGTAGTATTTTGATGTGTCCTCTTCGAATGGTGCAGAAATAATATGAGGTGTGCGCGCTTCATCAATAAGCACTGAGTCTGCCTCGTCAATAATGGCATAATGAAACCCGCGTTGCGTAAGGTCGTCTGGATTGGTAACCATATTGTCGCGAAGATAGTCGAATCCAAATTCACTATTGATGCCGTATGTAATATCGGCGGCATATGCTTCTTTTCGCGTACATTGTTTTAGATGTTTTAATCGCCAGTCTTGCGCGTCGGGATCTTCATATTGTCTGTCAAAAATGTATGACTTGTCGCCGATAATCGCGGAAGTAGTTAAACCCAAAACATCATATACGTCACCCATCCACCCCGCATCGCGTCGGGCCAAATAATCATTAACCGTAACTAGATGTGCGCCTTTCCCCTCCAGTGCATTCAAATAAAGCGCGGTTGTAGCCGAAAGCGTCTTTCCTTCTCCTGTTCGCTGCTCACTAATTTTTCCGTCATGAAGTGCAAGACCTGCAATAAGCTGCACGTCATAATGGCGTTCCCCAAGCTTTCGACGTGCCGCTTCTCGAACCAAAGCAAAAGCTTCAGGTAAAATATCATTTAATACTTCTCCTTTTGTAAGTCGTTCTTTAAACTCTTTAGTCTTTTGAGCAAAAACTTCGTCCGCATAAGTGCGCGTAATATCTTCAAGTCCGTTTATCTGATGCACTACCTTTTGATACTGTGCAATTTGTCTGAGGTTAAAATCTAATAGTTTTTTAAAAAATTGGAACATAGGATGTGTATGGGGTTCCTCAGGTTTTGGAATTGCGATTATCGCGCAAGAAATTCTTGTGGAATGACAAGAATTCGTACTGCGTCAAATCTATTTTTTTCTGTGGAATCCCCTGGATTTGTTTTACTTACAACAAAGTGAACCGTATCGCCTTCTTTCAATTTTGAAAAGCCTGTTCGCTCATTTTCTTTCGTTTTCATGTTATACATGAATTGGCGAGTGCTATTTTGAATGTCTAGCGTAAATTCTTCTTTGTCGTTTGTGACAACTTTTAAAAAGAAACTTTCTTTATCAACTTCAATTATCGATCCTGTACGCACAAGAAATTCTTCATCAGTATAGATACTGTCGGCTTCAATACCTTCGTTTAGTTGCTGTCCGGTAACTATAACATAATCGCCTTTTTTAAGATTGCTTTTCTTTAATTCTTTTTTTGTTGCGCCGACAATTCGGAATAAATTGGTCAATGTTTCATCGATTTTTATTACATACTGTTTGTCTTCATTGTTTTCTACTGAAGTAATTGTGATACTCGTATCTTCTATTTTCTGTATTTTACCGGCATATGCACGCTGATCCTTTTTTCGCATTTCTTCGACTTTCGTTGCAATCTTTTCCCGTAAAATCTTTACATTTTGATCATCTATTGAGCTTGATGGAGTAGCATCGATAGCCAAAATAGCGGATGTCATTGCAGCTGCCAGACAGACGCTCGTAATGACTGCTTTTTTATAATGTTTCATTCTGTTGGGATGTAGTAAACTTTCAAATTTTTTTCTTGAACTTTACTTCCGCTACCTTTAGCGTAAACACTCACATGAATTACGTTTTCCCCTAATGTAAGTGGTACTAATTTGCTCACAGAGTTTGATTCTGCCTCAAATGCTATGTCTTGCGAAGGAGTTTGGATAACGACAAAACTACCTTTTTCAAGATTCATTTTTACCTCAACTTCTTTTGATTCAAGCACTGTCCTATCGTTTGGAGAAGTAAGCTCAATTTGTTTTACCACCACATTATTTTGTGTAGTTGATGCTGGCCTAGTTTGATTATCCTGTTTTTTTTGTGTAACTGTCTTATTCGTCTGCGTGTTTAAAATTACCACAAAAGAAAATAATAGTCCAAAAAAAACGCCAAGACCCATAGCAACTCCCGTTTCTTTTTTCATAGAGTGAAAATCTATTGCAATAGTACCTTATTGCATCAAGCATGTCAATCTTGGCTAGCGAATAAGAACCTCCCTCATTGTAAAGGGCAATTCATGCAAAATGTCGTGAACAGAATACCAAAATCCCTTCATGGCAGATACATTGTCTGCGGTTCTTTTCAAAAGATATGAGGAAAGCACTGCGCTTTGAAACGAGTATCTATGTGAAGCCCATCCCGCTACAATGCCTGCGAGTATGTCTCCTGTTCCCCCCTTTGTTAATCCTGCATTGCCACCAACAATTCTGATGGTACGGATTCCATCTGACACAATGTCGTCTACCGCCTTCACTAGAATAATGCAGTTATAACTACGGGCAGTCTGAGCTGTAATCTTTTCTTTTTGTTCGACAGTTTTGTCGATAAGATTTGTGTCAAACAATCTTTGAAATTCTTTTTGATGAGGGGTAATTATTGCTTTTTTTTGAAGCATGGTAAGCCATTTCTTATCCATCATTTGCAGCGCCCCCGCATCAAAGACAAATTGTTTTTCGGGGAAACGAGTTATTAGGTAGTACACAACCTCTCGAGTAAACTGTCCTTCATTAGTTGTCTTTAAAATATCTTCCCACAACTTATTTTCAATTTTCGAATTTCGCCATTCGATTGACTCATCCCTCATCATCCCATTTCCTACAAGTATCACATCATCTTCTCTGGCATATTCAGGTATGTTACTTTGACTTATTACCATTCCTGTTTGCCATTTGACTTTTATTGTATGAATAATTTCATTATTTTCCGTCGCTGAGGAGACATGTACCATGTCTGCGATCTGTGATGCCGCTTCTGCAGCCCAAATTACCGCGCCATGAAAAAGACTTGATCCCCCTATAACGAGAACTCTCCCGTTTTGCCCTTTATGCGAGTTGGCAATCGGAAGTACTCGTTTAAATTCATGTATAAGGTCAGATGTGATGTCATTTGAATGGATTATCATCGTTTATCCATTCATTTTAGTATAATTCTTCATATGAAAATCGATCATTTTGCATTCAGAAAATTATATGCTGACTTTTTAAAGAAGCACAGGCATGTTGAGGTGCCTCCAATTCCTCTCGTTCCAAAAGATGATCCAACCACATTGTTTACTGGTTCTGGAATGCAACAGCTCGTTCCTTACTTGCTGGGTGAGCCTCATCCACTTGGCACCCGATTGTTTGATATTCAGCGCTCCCTTCGTTCGCAGGACATAGATGAAATTGGCGACAATCGTCATACCACTATGTTTGAGATGATCGGAAATTGGTCGCTTGGCGATTATTTTAAAAAAGAGGCCATTGCCTGGGCATGGGAATTTTTAACCGAATGGATGAAAATTGACAAGGATCGCTTGTATGTTACTATTTTTCAGGGTGATGCCGCCGAAGGCCTTGAGCGCGATACCGAAGCATACAATTATTGGGCTGCCCTTATTGATAAAGACCGAATTATTGATG
>CAZLSE010000015.1:0-29985 GCA_964562055.1 uncultured Gammaproteobacteria bacterium | reverse complement strand
CGGGCGGTTGTAGCAGATGCTACGGCGATTGGTGAGGTGTACATAGGTTCTCCTTGCCCTCTACAGGGACTTTATCTAATATTTCCTCATACGAGGAATAATTTCCTATAAAATTAAATATGCTTTATTTTGATCCCAAATATAAAACATTATTAATTATTTCTCCGCATAATACGCCTTTTATTATTTTATGATATGCGTCTTTATACGGATTCTTAAACATTTTTTTCATGGCAATAGAAAGAGTTCTTCTAGTGCAGGTTGGACCAATGCTATACCACAACTGTAATTCTTCTTCAGCAAATCCATTAATTCCAGAAATTGTAAAACTCCATTCTGAAGTTTGATTTCGTGTTGCTCTTAATTCACAAACTATATTTATCTTAAACCATTCAAATACTTTTATGCTTATTCCATCTTGATATTGCATAAAATCTTTTGCTTCAAACATAAATGATCCTCAAAATGGTCGATTTGTCATATCAACCTCTATACTACCAAAACCAACACCGTATAATATTCCAGCAAGTAGTAGTCTTTTTGCTTCTTTAAGGGTATCAACTATTTGCCATGGATACACGAGTCTCACACCTTCTTTTTTTACATATTCCTTTGAAGCACCATCAAGAAAAATTATTTCCCTCACCTTTGCATCAATGACAACATATCCTGTGCTACTAAGATTTGTTTTTATGGTTATAACACTACCTAAAAAAATAGTATCAATGGAACCATCTTGATATAGGGTAAAATGAAAAGCCCATTTTTCATCCATTTTATTCCAATTCCTTTAAACATGCATCTTCCTCATCCAGTAATAATGTTAACCAAGCAACTGATTCATTATTTTTACTCTTATATGGTACTATAATTTTATTCCCTACAATATCAAACCCAGATAAAAAATATTCAAGGTTATCAACCTGATCCTTCATGGAAGACCTTATGACCTTTAAAAATTCAGAAGAGCCAACGGATATGGATTTGCCAGTCAATTGAATGAACGCTATTTGAGTAAAAAATATTTCCTTAACCATTAAGTGCTTTAAGTAAGAAGATTTCATATTACTTATCTTGTTTCATACAAGATAAAACATGCGAAGAAAAAAGGTGAAGAATACTCGTACTACTACGAAAGAATATCTAAAGTCAGATCATTGGGAAGAGTTGAAAAAACGATTTGCACGACAAGATGAAACATGTGAAGTATGTGGATGTAAACATTGGCATCAAAAACGAGATGGAACATGGAAGGCAGTAAGGATGTTTGTTTGGCATCATAAGCACTATCGAACGGTTGGTAATGAACAGCGAGAAGACCTGATGCGAATATGTAAACGATGCCATGATGAGTGTCATCGTATTTTACGAATGAAAGAGGATTGTGAAATGGTCAAGGAGTTGAAAGAATCTGTACGAAAATATTTTATTTATGAACCAACTGAAAGGAAGAAAAATGGTTGATGTTGTTATTGTCGGTGCGGGAATAGCAGGAATGGTTGCCGCATCCAAGTTAAATAAAGACCTTAACATTGTTGTTATCGAGCGACATTCATTCCCTCATGATAAAGTTTGCGCAGGGATGATGCGTGATGAATGTATTGCCCTATTGGATAACCCACCTGATACTATTTTTAATTCTCCTAGTCCCATTGAGTTTTCTGTTGATTCAAAAATATTACCAAGCATGAAATTCCATAACTTAAACAGAATTAATTTTTTCAATTGGATATTTGAGAATAATCCTAATATAAAAATCATGGATGAAACGTCTGTTGAAAGCATAGACAACAGTGGTGATTCATTGATTATAAAAACAAACGGCAAGATAAAATCCACTATTGAATCAAAATATATAATTGGTGCAGATGGGGTCGGTTCAAAAACTCGGGAATTGTTCGCCCCTTCGGTTAACATCATGCATTCAATACAATATTTAATAAAGCCTACTAAAAAGTTAAACGGTTTTGAGATGATACATGATAATGATGTTTCTTCTTATTATATATGGGCAGTTCCGCGAGAAGATAATATTTTAGTGGGGACTGGATTTGATGGCGCTAATAAAATATTGAATCACGCTAAAACCAAATATGGAGTTGTTGCCACAATTAAAAAAGAATCTTTTCCAATTGTAAAAATAAAGCATATAGACGAAGTATGTTTTGGCGATGAAAGGATTTTTTTAGTCGGCGATGCGGCTGGATTGGTATTCCCTAAAACGGGAGAGGGTATATATTTGGCAATTAGATCAGCCCTTGCCGCCGCCGAGGCAATCAACAAATCGATTTCTTATAGTGACCTGTGCGTTCCTATCTGGAAAGAATTAAGGGAGGAAATATGATTTCTATTGAAGCAGTTGACCAGACTTATTTTATCAATGTGGATGATTATTATACCATTCAAGATGCATTAAATGACGAAGATAAAGGTATATCCACTTTAATTTTTGATAGTTGTACGATATTGGATGAAAAGTGGAAAAGCATAGAACTTAAAGGATTAAGCGAATTTAGTTCTTTGTCTGAATGGAAAAAATTCAAATCTTCATTAATTGAAAAGTTTAATGCCGTTGAAAAATATATAATGGTTTATTTAGATCGTGCGAGCAAGATTGCTGATGGGGAAAGTGAAGATGATGCTAAATCGTATTGGAACGATTCAGATGATGACTCATATCCTAAAGACAGTTTTGAAACATTCAAAGAATGGTATGGGTCTCAAAGTTATTATGAATGGGATGCGGATAATAGACAAATTTCATGGGATGATTTTCAAAAAGAGAATAATGATATATACAATGCTCTCGATACAGAAGATTATATTGATCACTATGGCAACATTTATACAAGAGGAATGGTAAGAGCATTAGAAGTCGTGCAAAAAAGAATTAATGAACTATTAAAAGAAATTGATTCCGATATTGCATTAAAAATAAATGAAAATAAATATGAGGCGGTAGAATATATTTTCACCTACTAATCATATGAATAGGATACATCTTCTCCGTTTACATGAAACCCTATCCAGTTTTCATTTTCCTCTTGGTCCTTGTAAACAATACTAAACACGCCTCGCTCATCTAATAAGGCTGTTGATAGAAAAGTGCCCTCATAATCGAGTTCATTGCTTACATCATTATTGTCTAAGAATTGAACAAATTGATACACTTGAGTAAATTCAATCCCATTATAATATGGCTTTCTAGGTATAATTTTTGCCTCAAATGGGACTCTTAATATTTCACGCCTTAAGTCTACTGATTTCATTCTACACCAAATACCCATTTATTTTGTGGGCGGAATACAAGCCTGATTTTTGCTCTATTAATTTCAATTTTCCATTCAAGAATCTTATCGTTAAAATATTTAATTTGGTCGGTTAATCCATTTGATACTGCATCGACCTGCTGGGAATAATATTGCAATTGCAATGCAGAGGCGGTTCGAGCCATTTCAGACCGCAGTCTCTCGTAGTCAGAGATTTGCTTTTGCGCGGCAACAGTATAATCAGCAATATACGTTTCATAAAGTTTTATGTTTTCTTCGGCAAATGCAATGTTGTATTTATCATTCATTTGCATAGAATATGGAACAACAGATGCGGCAATAAAGACCAATATCGCAAGAGATAGAGAGATTAATACGCCCTTTGAGAACAATCCATCTACTATTGACTTCCATGAAAATGTTTTAATATTTGCTAACAAATGTATTGCAAATCCAACAACAGATAATCCTATGAGGATTAGAAATATCGTAAATGATATCATGTAATCGCCTCCGTGTAATATTCAAGCAATTTGGGAATCCAATCTTCATAAGGGAAGTTGATGTTCGTTTCATCATCATCATATGAAGAAAAGACCTTTATCCTGTCAATCATTTGATCCAATACTTTTTTTTCTATGCCTGATTTTATAAACTTGTCATAGAGACTGGTGTTTAAGAAATCTTTGTTTTCTAAATCATTGACAAACGTAATCACATCTTTTTTAAATTGAGTTTCATCTTTAATTGAAACCTTCTTTTTTGAAACAGATGTTTTTGGTATTTTTACTTGGATTTCCATAATAAAAATGGGGGAGATTTTCTCCCCCACCTCCTTCTTTATTGCTTTGTTTCTGCTTGCATCTTCAAAAGAATCTGTTCTTTCGTAGCGAGCAGTCGTTCTCGCTTCGCGTTAACCAAATCAACGATTGGGCGCAATACATTTGCGACCACATCTCCTGAGACAACAATTGCCAATGGTTCTACACCTTCAGCCTGTGGATTATTGTCCATTACCTTGACATTTCCAGCCTCAATAAGCTTGTCACAAACAAGCCTTGTGGTTGTCTGATTCTGCAACTCCTCGGAAACCTTGGTGAGTTGTTCATTCAATGTCTGATCTGCCATTATTTTCTCCTTGATATAAAATATGTAAAATTCCGAAGAATTTTTTATGCTATTGGTGGTTCAGTGCCAACAGGTATTGCTGGCTTTGCGTTAGGCAACGCTGGTTTAGCCTGAACATTGGTTGGTGTTACTGGCTGTTTTGATTTTTCCTGTTGCATTGTTTCAATGTTCTTTTTTAAGTTAACCGCTTCTTGTGATACCGATTGGTCGATTTGGTTAATCTGAGTAGCCAACTTATTTTTCATATTGGCATACTTCTTTTTTATCATATCCATTGATTTTTGAAGTTCGTTCGCCTCCTGCTGGGTAATGAGTTCAAGTTGCTTGGTAAGATTCTCTTTTTGCCCAGTGAGTTTATTTACATCGACTTCTTCGACTATTTTTTTAAATTCCATTTACATGCTCCTAATCTATCTTTGTTGAAATTTTCATAAATTAAATGTAATCGTCTCCATATGGACTAGATGGGTCTGGTGGAGTAGGTTCTGGTGTCGGTTCAGGAGTAGGTTCTGGTGTTGGTTCCGGCGTTGGATCAGCAGGAGTTGGTTCTACAGGAACTTCTGGACTTACGGGAACCTCTGGTGTTATCGGTTCATTAATGACTACTGCTGGTTTTTTAACAGAAGAAACATTAAATTGCGAATCAGGCTCAAAGAGGTTTGGCATTAAATTGACAACCCTATCAGTAAAATTATTTACTCCATCGGAATAGGTAATAATGTCACCGTACATTACTTCAATTTTTACCAAATCAGTAATTGGTTTTTTAATGAGGGTGGCAATATATTCTTTAGACAACCTATATCTATTATTTACCTTGATCGTCATTTAGCCCACCTTAATGTGCGAGAATTCTTTTTTATCCATATAGACATCGACCCGCTTAAATGCCGGGAAGTTCTTGAAGTTGTCTCGATGGTCAATGACCCATACCGACTCATTATTATCTTTCATCTCTTCAAGCAAATTAAGCACTGTTGATATGCCTTTATCGTCCAGATAATTAGACAAAACCTCATCCAAGAACATGATATCTATCTTGTTTGAAACATTCGCCTTGACCAAACTATGAAGCGCAAACAAGATTGCGATGTTTAGTCGCCGTCTCTGACCACCAGAGAACTGCTTAAAATCACGGTTGAAAGACTTAAACTTGACTACTTCATTTAATTCATTATCAAACTGAATCGATATTCTTCCTTCAAAGAACCTATCTATAAAGTGTTTGATCCTCGCATTGAAATATCCAACAATATTATTTATACACCAAGACTTGATTGAATTTTTCTTGGATGAAAGACTATCTTCCCAGAATTGGAGAAGTGCAAAATCTTTTTGGTGCTTGGCAAACTCTCCATTTACTCTTGTCAGTTCAGCCATAATCTCAATAAGTTTTGCCTTTGAAGATGCAATATAGTTTTTATCAACATACTCCTTGTCTTCAAATGATTTTATCTGAAGTTCAATGTTTTTAATCTTGTCTGATATTTCCTGAATTTCAGAGGGTTCTTTGGTTGGTGGAATTTCAATGCTATTATATTCAGTTGTTAAATCAAGCAACATTGTTGATTCTGCTTTAATAGATGACTCAAGACCAGCAATAGACTTGTCTTTTTCAGCAGTGATGTTGTTTAATTGTTCAGCATATTCCTTTTCAATTAGCGTAGTTTTTTCTTTCTTCTCAGACTCTATGCTTGACAACCTATCATTTAATTCAACAATTTTATCGTTCCACTTTTCAATGTTTTCCTTGTCTGCATCCAATGATTGAGATAAATCGACAATAGATTTCTTCATTTCATTATTGAGTTGTTTGTTTTCAGCAATATATTTCTGGTGCAACTCAATGTCAACTTCACCACCGCACAGTGGACATTTTTCTGGATTCCCCTCGACTTCGGCGATTTTCTGGACAATCTCGTTTCTTCGAGTAATTAAAGAGGTGATTTCCTTCTTTGTTTTTTCAATTCGCTTTTGAGTCTCATTTACAAAAGAAGAATATTCTTTGATTGAAGCGGTTATGCTGTCCTTTTCTTTTTGAAAGAAGGTGATGACATTATCTCGGTCTTTCTTTAAAGATGCGTTGATAGTGTCCTGTTTTTCTTGGAACGAGGCAGTAATTCTATCTCTTTCTTTAACGAGAGATTTCTTTCTTTCCGCTACTGCTTCTTTTTCAACAAGTAATTGCTTCTGCCGAGCCTTTCGAGATTCTGCGATTTTAATTTGCTCAAATTCAAATTCAACATCGATTTCGCGCAACTCGGCGAGTTCACCTGAAAGATCGGAAACAATTTTCTTGTCCTTGATTTTTTGCTGTTTACATGAATCAACATAGTCTTCCATAGACTTTTTAATGTTTTCAATGAGTTTTTCATTGGTCTTGATTTCTACAGACAATCCGTCAAGTATTCTCTTTTTCTGCTTTCGCTTGTCTTGCGCAATTTTATGATACTTGGAAAAAGAATCAAGTTGAAGGATAGATTCAATGATTTCCTTTTTCTTGGCAGGAGTGGCTTCAATAAATCCGGCAATATCTTCCTGCGTGAGCATGATGGTATTAATGAACGCTTTGTAGTTCATTTTAATTAAATCGTCAATTTGTTCCTGAGCATCCTTAATGTCAGACTTTGAGATTAATCCCTCATCATCATGAGTGCCCTTATAGATTCTCAAGGCGTCCTTATATTTGGAATGTTTGCGATATCGCTCTATCCAGAATATAGCGCCACCAAGTTCAAACTTTAAACCAACCTTGCAATTTTCACCAATCTGTTCATTGATGATTTTGGGAAGATTGATATCTCTAACTGGCGATCCGTATACGGCAAAGGTCAACGCATCAAGAATTGTGGATTTGCCTGATCCATTAATTCCACAAATGAGATATAGTCCGACTTCGGAGAAATCTACTTTCTCCTCTTCCGGTCCAAATGAAAGGAAGTTTTGTACTGTCAGTTCGAGAAGTTTCATTTATCCCCCATTTTCTTTAAAAATTCTTCTTGATTTTTTAACATAGTTTCTAATATTGATTTTTTGGAATCATCTTCTATTTTATTTTTCCAGTCCAATAAATGATTGGCTACGGCATTATCGTCCTCTTTAATGTCTAAACTTATTTCTTTGTTTGATTCTTCGTCTCCATACTTGTAGTTTAAGTAAAAAATTGAATCATTAGATTTCTCCATCGCAAACTCTTTTATCAATTCTCCTTTGATGGAATTCGGATATGACATTCTAACAACTCTAAGTATGCTCGATGGGTCGAAAATTGGTTTTTCTTCCCATTTGGGACATACTGGGTATTTTGTTTTAATCTTACAAAGACCATAATTTTTACAATTGGTGCAATAATGTCCATCAAATATATGGTCAAGAATTATCTGTTTTGTGTCCATCCAGTTCTCTTTTCAGTTCTTCCGAAACTGCCTTGATTAATTCATCTTCAACATCCACACCCATATATGTCTTCATTAAATCAAATGATGATTGGCTCCATTCGACTCTTAATCCATGTGGTTTTTCCCATTCATCACAAACAATGACATTTTTATTGCATGTTTTTCTATGATGGCAGTTTGAACAATAATGGTCATCAAACAAATGATCAAGTTGCTTTATTTTTTCTTCGTTCATCCAATGACCTCGCCTGTGTTATTACAAAGGAATCTATTTCTTTAGCCAGTTCTTTTCCTGATTCATGAAACAAATATGCCGCTGGTATGCCCATTGAAACAGAAAGTTTTTTCATAATTTCAGTTTCTGTAGATTGCTCTTTCCAGTTTTCACAAAGTTTATGCAAGGGGCAAAACAATTCTTGTTCACAATCCGAGCATGAGTGTTCGTGATAAAGTAAATCAAGAGCATCCAGTTTATTCATCTTCTTTGAGTTTCCATCCTGTCAAAAAGGCTGTTTCAATTTCATCAAACATCGACATAACAGAATCCTTTGTTGCTTCTCCTGAATCCAGATATGTCTGAATTTCAATTGGTAATGCCTTGCTCTCTATAACCGTGTCGTAATACGTCGCCGCCAGCTCTTTCATTGAACCCATAGTCAAATCTTCAATGATATTCAATTCTTTTTGCTCGTCTGATGTTTCAAACACAAAATCAACATCTTGTGCGCCCATCGATAAAAGTCTGTTTTTAATTTCAGCCAAATCGTCTGAATCTTTTGACACACGAACGCGAACAAAGTTACCCTTTATTAATTTTTCATCTGTTGCTTCAGAATCAACTTCCTTGAAAACCGGTGCTTCATTATATACAACAAACTTCCATCCATGATTTTGAGTATCAAAAACAATAAATCCCTTGTCGTCATATCGCTCTGAGAATCTGGTTTGATATGGATTTCCCACATAAATAATATTCCCGCGAACCTGATGCTTATGGAAATGTCCAGAGATTACATAGTCAAATTGCGAAAACTGGTCTTCTTCAAACCCACCCGTGCAAACATAACTTCCTTCCATCATGAAGTTGTTTACATCAAGGTGGGCGCACAAAATATTTGACCCATCGCTCATTTCAAAATTAGGAAGTTCTTTTGTATAAGACAAATAATGGAATCTAATACCATCAATATCTGCCCAATCATAAAGTGGAACAACATTTCCAAATTCAGAGAACGAATGAAGTATTGAGAAGTCATTGGTATCGGCTTGTGGGCTATCATGATTGCCGATCAAAAATGTGATTTCAATTCCTTCCTTTTTGAAGAGTTTTAATATGTCGATTGATTTTATGAATGACGGAACCTGAATCTTGTTTTTCAAATGGAACCAATCGCCCAAGAAAACAATTTTTCTAATGTCGTTCTTTTTACAATACGACAATAAATCATAAAGAAACTTTTGAGCAATGTCCTCAAAAATCATCATGGAAAAATGGTTGAATATGTGTAGATCAGCAAAAAAAAGAATTTTCATTTAACATCCTTTATTAGTTGTTCATTAATGGCATCAATATATGATTTATTAATGTCAATTCCAATTACATTTCTTCCAAGTTCAATTGATGAAAATATTGTTGTTCCCGAACCGACAAATGGGTCGAGAACAGTATCTCCGGGCTTGGTAAAAAGATTTATAAACCAAGAAGGTATTTCTGATGGAAACGCCGCGCTGTGGTTTTTGTTGTTGCATACGGTTGCCATATGCAAAACATTGGCAGGATATACTTTATCTCGCCCTTTCCAATTTGAAACGTTTTTCCCGAATCCAGAATCTACGGCAGAATTATCTCTTATCATGTCTTTTTCTGAAAGATTCTTTAATCGAGACTGTGACCAATCCCCAATGGGAACCATAACCGCTTCTTGATACATATCAAACTTTTTATTCTTATTAAATTGATAAATGTGTTCCCACGAATCTCTGAATCTGTTGGGCCATTTTCCGGGGAAACTGTTTTTCTTGTGCCAAATAAATTCTTCCGTCCAAAGCCAGCCTTGCGACCGGAGATTTAATACCAGTTCAAGTACATATGTATGTCGTTCGCCATTAACCACATTTTCCTTTATATTAAAAATAAAAGTCCCGGAAGGAGAAAGAACTCTCTTAAGTTCTGCGGAAATAGGAAGAAACCATTCAACGTACTTATCTGGATGAACTCCGCCATACGTTTGCTTTCGTTGGTTGGCATAAGGGGGCGAAGTAACAATAAGATTGATTGATTCGTCCGGGATTGTTTTTAGTACATCCAGACAGTCGCCATGAATTGCAATAGTTCCCATAAGACTAAATATGCCAAAACGATGATAAATTTAATAAAAAGGCGGGCTTTAAAGCCCGCCGTATGCTCAGTTCGTGATTTCTCCTCCACCGACTACATGCCCATCTTGGTATAAGACAAGCGACTGTCCGGGTGTCACCCCCCTTTGTGGATCGTAAAACTCTATGTATATTTTGTTCTCCATATGATTAAAGGTGTGTGTCTTAACCATCGCAGGAACATGGTTTTGTCGAATCTTGGCATAAATGGGCGACCCAATAGAACTTGGAAGAGGGAGCATAAAAGCATCCTTGGCAACCAAAGATTCAGTAAAAAGCCGCTCATTGGTCGTTACAATAATCTGATTCTTCTCGGGATTAATTTCCTTTACAAACAGCGGTATGTTTGATGGAACCCCTAAGCCCTTTCTTTGTCCGACCGTATAATGAATTATGCCTCTATGTCGCCCTAAAACAGTTCCATCTTCTCCGACAATATCTCCCGGATAGGAATCTTTGAAAAGAACAGAATAGTCGCCACCGGCAATAAAATCTTGACTCTCTGCTTTTTCCGCAACCTCTAATCCGAAGTGCTTGGCGAGTAGCCTAACATCTTCTTTGGTTTTATCTCCGAGAGGGAATACAACGCTTTTAAGCGTACTCTGGGGTAATCTAAAGAGGAAATAGGTTTGATCTTTTTTGGTGTCGAGAGCAGTCTTCAGATAAAATGTATCGTCATGGCGGGCAATTTGCGCATAGTGTCCAGTTGCAAAATAATCAAACTCTAAACCTAATTCTTTTGCCTTTGAAAGAAGAAACCCAAATTTCATTTCGTGATTGCACTTGACGCATGGATTCGGCGTTTTCCCTTGCAGGTATGCGGAACGAAAGTAATCCAACACGGTATTGTTGTATTCTGAGGATAAATCAATAACCCTGTAGGGTACTTTGTAGTCTCGGCAGAGTCTATCACACGCTTCAACATCCTCTTCCTCGCCGGGTCCGTAGCATGCATGTTTTGCTCCTTCGGCTATTTTTACAGACCCATCCCATATTTTCATTGTAAGACCAATTACATCATGTCCTTGGTTTTTAAGAAGAGCAAGGGTGGTCGCAGAATCAACTCCACCAGAAAGTCCAACAGCAATCCTACTCACCTGTTGCCCGCCTTCAAACTGTTGAGTAAAAACCTGAAATCATCTTTTTTTAATTGTCTGGGCGGGGGTGTGAACTTTCCACCGGTTGCCATTCTGATTTCATACTGAATTTCTTGATACTTGAGCGGATCGCCGGGATACAGTTCTAGGTTCTTTTGCATGATACATCACCCTTTCAGTTGATATGTATACGTCTGTATTATATCAGAAAAAGATGGTTTTTCAAGTAGGATCAGAAGATTTTTCAAAAATGACTTTTATAAAATTAGAGCAGATTTCTGTATGGTGTTTGTTTAATACTTCATTGATTTGTTCTTTGGGAAAAACTTTCCACCAATTAAAGTTCTTATCGTCTTTGTAGAATTCATATACTTCTTTATCTAAACATATTCCGGTTGCAATATTGTTCCCTATTTGATATGAGGCAAGAATTGAGCATCTAAACTCAAAAGGTTTTACATTCAATCCTTTAATAGTATGCTCAAATCCTTTAGGGAATACTTGAAATTGGATGTCTGTGTAATATTTATAAAATGGAAAATTAAACTTATATTTCCAAACGATAAAGTCGCCCCAATAGGATGCCTTTCCACTTCTTTTCAAGTATTTAAACCAATCCATTTATTTCTCCTAAAAAAAGGGAGCCTTGGAGGCTCCCTTGATTATCTTGTCGGTTTTCTAATAGTTTTGGATTTATTCGTCTGCGACCTTATTTTTTGCGCCTCTTTTTCATTGGCTTCTTTTTCAGCCTTTAGTTTTTCTTCAACCAATTCAAACACAAATGCTCTTGTCTGAACATCAAGAGAGCAAACATATTCAGGAGTATATCCTCCATAAGTAACCAATTGAAAAATCTGCTTTTCAAGATTTCTGGCAGATTCTCGCATCAACTCATCATTCTGAGACACGAAAAAAGTTTTCGGTAATCGGGATTGGAGAATCAAATTCATTGCCGCAGTAGGGGCACTTGATTCCCTTGATATCCTCGATCCCGCAATCTTTCTTTTCGAGTTCATTTCGAAGAGTTGAGGCATCCCTAGCAATCCAACTCTCAACTACCGCATTTTTTTCCTTGTCAGTTACTACACTTCCATCCGGTCGAACTATTTTGATAATGGCAGAAGTGAGTCTCTTTACGACATCATCATCAGCTTCGTTCATTTTCTTTGGCTGATTTTGAAGTTTCATGATTTCCATTTCATCCTTGCCTCTTGGGAGCCTAAACAAAACCTTTTGCTTAGAAGCGGGGAGAGTGATTTCAAATGGTTCAACCATGTCTGGGTCTTCCAGTTCTTTTACTGGGTGGTTCGTAAGATCAACTTCGGTCTCAAACTTCTTTTGACATGCAGAATCGGGGCAGGTGAGATTGAACTTGTAAATGTTTCCATATGACACGTTTCGAAGCCATAACATCAAGAACGACCTGTCAGAAGAAAGAAGTTCTGCGGTGTCAATATTTGACTTGATACAGTTTTTAAAAACTAAGTCAAGCGCCTGACCACTTTTTACCAATCGCACAGTTGAGAGAATTTTTTCTTCTCGAACCGTCATTGGTCTGATTCTTATTTTGCCTTCCAATACATCTTTATCGTCGGTCGAGTTCTTATAAAGATATCCGTGTGATGGCAGTTCGACAAGTTCTGAAGGCGGGTCGAGCGGAGAATCAACCACAACTGGACTCGATCCCTTTTGAAATAATTCATCGTCGGGGCGAGCATTTCTTGGCGTTGGAATACCAAGTGATTCTAAATCATTAGCCATATTATCTCCTTGTAATAAAATATGCTTTTTCTAGTTATATCTTTATGGATTTTTTAAGAAAGTGAATAAGACCCTCTCTTTCGAGAGGGTGAAGCGAAATTCCCTGCATCAATATCTTATGTAATGGGGACGAAAAATAACAAAAAAAGAACCCTCTCCGGTTAAAGAGAGGGCAGAGGGTGAAATTCTCTTTTTGAGACATTATTATCTTATACAATAAATAAAAAAAGGGAGCCAAATGGCTCCCAATTTTTTTAAATCTTTTTATTATGCGCCAGCAGGAATACCACCGTTTCCAGTATCAACCTGCATCATTGCATAGTCGTAGCGGATAGATGCTACAACGTGGTTCACATCTGATCCTTCATAGGACAAATCCTGCCAATCGACGGATTCTGGGAAGCAACCAAACAAGTCCCACACTTCAATGATTTTACCATCAGGTCCAAGCATGACGAGCGTGGCGTTGGTTTTATAGGTGATAGCATATCCCTGTCCACCGGTTAATGGATTGTAAATAGCGGTAAACCATGAATATAAAATCTGCGCGGCTGAGTTCTTTCCCTTGTCAAAATCGTAGAAATCACAAGAGATGGGATCGAAACTTGGCTTTCCAGCAAACCAGAATCGCTCATTGAGTCGGTGGAGTTCCACTGGATCAACGCTTACGTTGGGGCGATTTGCTGAGACAATATCGATAGCAAGTGGCTCAGTTCCAGACGGATGGTTTGGAATGCGGTCAAATTTCAATATCCATCTATTTTTTCGCTTTGGCTCTCTAAATGAGTGTTCCGCATTCGAAATGACTATTGCCATATTATCCTCCATATTTTAATAAATAACAAAAACCCTTTGTTCTCATTTATCTTAGTAGATAAATACAAAATCATATTATTTTTGGTGAAAAAAGAGTTTGAGGAGAAGATAATATCAAGGAATAATTTAGAATGTGGACAATATTTTATGATAATAATGAATATGCCCGATATAAAATAATTCTCTACACCGAGCAATACTTAAAACATATTAGCGGTCCATTTTATTCAATCTGGATTGAAAATCGACAAGGATTGGGCGGATGTATGATTGGCGAAACTGGCGAAGATTATGCTCCTCACTATAAATCAGGCATATTTGATTATGACACATATTTTAAAAAGGTTGCTAAACTCGGATGGGGAGAAGACGTAAAAAATGGTCTTCCTGACACCGATCCAAGAGTTAAAGAAATTATTAATGACCCCGCAATTAAATCTCTTCTTAATTCACTTCTTAAAAAACACAGCAGAACTCTTATAACCGATGTGTTTTTCTATTTCAGGGGGTCAAAATGAGGTTTGAAAAAGCGATGCTAAATGAAAAATCAAATAGTCAAGAAATTGAAGATTCTCTTATTAATCTTTGGGTTCGACTGGTTAATCATGATAAAGTACCCGCTGAAGCGGAAGGATTGTTTTATAACTTTAAATCCTTTTATCATTCATTTTTAAATAAGCATCATAGGCGACCGCTTTGGAAAGATGCCTTGATGTTTGTAAGTACAAACACATGACCATTGAATATAGTATTGATGGTAAAGATTGGAGTCCTAGAGCCGACTTTTATCATATGGACTCCAAAAAAATAACTAAGAGCCTTATCCTATATATATTTGAGGGCGAGTATAATATATTCAATCAATTTGCGGGACCGCTTTTTGATTATATAAAACAATTTGATGACAGGATTTATTATGTTTTTAACGGGATGTGGGTTATACACGGACGCAACCCATATATACAAATAATTGGCGCAGATAAAAAAGATAGGGTTTTAATTAGATTTAGATTTTGGTTTTAATAATAAAAAAGCCCAGAGCAGTTGCTCTGGGCTTCTGTTTTAATGGGCTATATTACGCTTCGGTAATAAGAACTGCACCAGTTGCAGTGATGGTGAAATCTACGAAAATGCCTTCAATAGTCTTGGTAGGCTGAAGGAAAATCTTACCAGCCATCAAGTTTTGGTCTACGAGAGCATTGGTGTTGGTTGAACTGTCACATACGACAGAGAAGGAATACAATCCTCTCCTCTGGCGGATAGGTTCAAGAATAGCATTAGCCTGTCGAGCGAACGCTGACCAGTTGGCTTCATCGTTCGGCTCAAACAAGAATCCACGAGCCATCTTTGCAATCAATTTCTCGGCATAAATCATGAGCCTTCGAACATTGATTCTGTTGGTTGCGGTAAGTGTTCTCTGTGTGGTTTTCTGTCCCCAAATCGTGATGCCTTCGTTGACAAACTTGACAATTGGGTTAACAACCGCTGTATCGCCATAAAGAATGTCACGATCAATTTCTCGTGCTGAGTATTCAACATCAAGAGCAGAAACCTTTCCTCGGGTCAAACCAGCAGGAGCATACCAAGGGTCTGATACAGAATCTGTGTAAACCATCGCCTTAATGGCATAAATGGATGGCGGAAGCCATACATACTGATTGTTGTCAGAATCTTTATCAAGAACCCATGGCCAGAACGCTGAGACATAACTTGAATTGAGGGTTGAACAGGCATCATTTACTTCAGTAATAACACGAGTTTTATTTCCAATTCCAAGTCCAAGTCCGAATGGAGCGGCATCGACTACGCCGATACAATCTCTGCGTCCATCGCAGAAACTTTGAATTGCGTTTTGCATTGATGGGCTTGCATCTCCGGGTGCGGCGACGATATGGAACTCAAACACTTCTGGGTTGGAAATCTTTTCAAGAGCATTTTCAAAATCAGAAGTCATAGTGGTGATTGCGCCACCAGATTCAGTCCATCCATTGGTTCCACTTACAAACTCGGCAATTTCAGCCATATCTGAAGTTACGCCACTTGGAAGGTCTCCATTACCGAGAGTCCAGATTCCATCAGGAAGTCTGGCAAGAACGGTATTGTCATCTTCGTCAACAGCAACGAAATTAAGATAGGCATCATCTGCAATGCGATTAAGAATGAAGTTTGGCTGAGTATCATCAGTCCAATTCACTTTGTAATAAGATGAAACAGCCTTTCCATCATAGAGTACATAGACGTTGTAATACGTTTGAGTGGTTGATCCAAGTTTTACAATCTGGGTCTCTGTCTTAAGAGCGAGTTTGTTTCCGTAAGTTCCTTTTTCAGCGGCACTCAAAACAATCTTCACTTCGCCAACAGAACTAATAGGAACACCATCAACAGCGGCATCAGTTCCACCGAGCAATGATACCAAGTCATTACTTGTTCCAGCGGTTATCCTTACAATTGATGCAAACTCGGAAGTTACATCTGAAAGGGTAGCGACCTTAATTTTATTTGATGATGAATCTACGAAAACATGTGCGCGAGACTTGGGATAATTGTAGGCAGTGAATGCCTGATCTAGTTTGGTCTGAATGGCAGTTGCCAACGCTCCGAGAGTCCAAGGTCCGGTAGCAGGAGCGGTAACGCTAACTTCAACAGTGTCTTGGAAACTTATGGCATTATTCGTATAAGATTCTTTCTTGAAAACAAAATTTCCAGACCACGCCTTGGCTACATTGCTTTCTATGGTCTGGGCATTCCATACACCATGGATTGAGTTTCCGGGGAGATATTCTCCGGGTGCAAAACCGAGAGTCAAAAGTGCTGTTCCACCAGCAAGAATTTCAAATCCAGTTCCGGCAGTGTCTGTCTTAAGGATAAGAGCGAGATATGCAGAAGTTGGAGTTGGAACAATTTTCATGACGGTAAACAAGTCTGAAATATCTGTTTCACTGGAAGTATCATCATTAATGGCTGTCTTGAAAGCATTACCCAATGCTACTACCGCTTCATCAATGTCAGTGGTTGCGACATTAAGGGTTACCGTATAGGTTGTTGAACCAATACCAATTTGGAATGACTGTGCTGTGTTTTCCCAGTCAAATCCAGCCTTGAGGTTAGCAGTACCAACAAGTGCGGCACCGTAGGCTCCCTGAATCTTAACCCAATCAGAATCATCTTCTCCATAGGTATCATTCTGGAAATACTTGTAAACAGTCGCCTGTACTGAATCGCCATGAGCCATACCTGATCTGGTTCCTGTTCCGTAGTATTCTTGGGTTGAACCAGAACTCAAATCTCGCTTATGGTTGACAATGAACGATGAACTTGTTTGTGCATCGCAAGCAATTTTGATCACTGCATCAAGAACGGTTCCAGCGGGAGATGGTACGCCCATTTCATTGTAGGTTTCATCAAGAACAGCAGACCATTTTTCCAAATATTTCGGGGTCTTAAATCCTCGATGATCGGCTAATACCTTGAAGGTATAATTTAAATTGGGAGTCGGGATTACAGAACTTGTTGCCTTGAATGTTTGATATCCTGCCTTGGCACTAACTTCAGATGGGTTAACACGAATTGTCTTGCTTGCGGCTTTAGCGGCATTGGGATAAACATCCGGGTCACGATCATCACCAGCACGAACGACAAGAAGAACCTTGCCATCATCGAAATACTTGTATGCGGCTTGTGCAAGATATGGAACATCAGCAAGTGTTTTTCCGAACTTGTTGATAAAATCTTCTTGACCATAGCAATATGTTGGTTCAAATGAACCCTTTTCGGCGTAACCAACAAGAGCAACAACGTTGCCAGTTGCCGCACCAGTAGCGGCATATTGGGATTGGTCAATTTCTCGGATACTAACTCCGGGTGACATTAAAAACTGTGACATTCATTCCTCCTTATTTCTTAATTATTTGGACCATGCCTACAGATTTTAACGTAACCATCTGTGGCGTTACTTCTTCTACTTCATCCAATGTCTTGCGTGATGTAACGATAATCGTCTGTCCATTCACAACAAGCGGAATTGGCTGGTATGTTTTATTCTTCATTTTTTGTGCCATAAAATTCTCCTTTTATAAAATTGGCTTGGCTAAATCTGGTATCATATCAATATCGATAGCACCGATAAATGACTGCTGATCATCAAATGGAAGTGGGAGATATGCTTCAGTAAATACTATTCCAATTTCTGTTCTTAAGGTTCTGTTTGGAGAACCTGTTTCCAAGTCTGAAGCATCTGTCACATTTTCCAGTTCTACTTGCGCCCATTGTCCCTTATGTTCTCTATCCATACGGTCGCCCGTATAATTCAATCCATATGCTGGATCACCTATCCAAAACCATTTCTGAGGAGCAAAATCAGAAACAAGTTGATAGATGATGATATCCATTTCTTGCTGATAGATTGAATAAAGATTTATGGAATAATGGAGTTGGTATTGTTGAAGCGGAGGAACAGCGGCGGTTTTAACAACATTCCCACTTGCGTCTTCCCATCTTCGCGTGTAATAATTTTCTTTTGGCCTTGATTTGTCTTTGGATTGCTCATGTCCTGCAAGATAAAATCCAATTCCGGGAGTATCAATGTTCCCATTGCGGAGTGGTTGTGCAATTGTAGCAATCGCTTTTTCTATTCCTGCATATACAACATTGATTGTCCGGTTGACTTTTCCGCCAGCAGTTGTTTGGTTGGCAGAAAGTTTTTTATAGTTTTGATCCAATATTATTATGTTTTCAAATGTTTTTAATACCATATAATACTCATCATTCGCCACCGTTCCAGTTAATACTATTGAATGACCCTCCTTTAAATTATGGACTTTGGTAGTCAAATGTATTTCATGTTGATTTACTCCACCGTTGGCTGTACCAGTCAACGTTATTTTTGAAATGTCATATTTCTCACGCTCAAATCTTGGGAGTCGCGTTGCTTTGCGAAGCCAATCCTTCACGGCGAGACTATAATCCCTGAATAATGGATATACTTCTTGCATTACTTTTCTCCATTGAATTTGGCTTCAAGTTTTCTTACAAAAAAAGCAGTGAGTTTATCTGCCGCTTCTTGAACATCTTCTGGATTTACTGTTTTTGTCTGTTTATCAATAATTATTGCCTTACCATCCTCGTCCTTAGCCCCTGATTCACCGCCAACATATGCCGCGCCAAGACTTTTAGCCAAAGCATCATCTTCACTACGAACGCTAAGAATCATTTGTGTTGGTCCTTCGCCGATATCAATTTTGGCTTCACAATTAGTCATAAAGTTTGACATTCCCGGAAGCTCTTCAACATCTCGAAATATTTGAAGAGAAGATATCAAGTTTTTTACTAATTCAGGAATCCAATCATCTTTACGACCTTCCATTGTGCTAATTGCTTGCAATGTCTGCCAGTTGCTTAAAGTACCTCTGTTCTTTATGGAATTTGAGATAATATTTTCTGTTTCGCTCGCAATTTTATCCAAGAGGTCAAGTTTATCTTTGGTTTCCATTTGTATTATCTTGTATCAATTTTTATCGAAAATAAAACCGTTATCCAAAATTACACAAGATATATTTAGGGAGCGTATACGCCATGAAGGATAGAAGAACACTTGCTATTGCCCTTGTTGTATTACTATTAACTTCCTGCACATCTTTAGGTAATTATATACGAGCAGTTCCAACATATGATCAAAAGTCATATGAATCTTTTACCTATCTCAAAGCAGATGTGTTAATGTTTTATGACACCTTAAATTCTGAACTTGACGAAACAAGGTATTCAGAGTTTATCGTCAGATTTAATAGAATCAAAGAATATGAAAATGGCAAGAATGGGAATGAGGAAATAACGCAACAACTTGACATTATCCGAACCATGTTTGAAAGACATTGCGCAGAAGCACCATATAGTGATGTTATGCTCTCAAACAAGAAAGAAATAATTGCGACAGCATTTGATGTCATGATTTCAACAGAATATCTTAAAAAAAGATAGGAATAAAAATGCCACTACTTTATCCAACTGAAGTCCCACTCTATGTACCATTTCAATATGAATCAAAAAATCCTTTTGAAACATACATGATTATTGGCACCATTAAGCAAAAAATGGGTTATAATATAGTATGCCTTATCCTCGATAGACAAGGTTTCGTTTATTGTGATGAACTTCCAGAAATAGATTTTGTGAAACCAGCATCAAATAGAAGAGAATTCGTTAAGGCAATGATTGGTAAAAACATGTGGGATAGTGAAGACCCACAATATGTTTCATTTTCACTTGCTCTTGGTAATGATCACAGAGACCCAACAAAAATAAAAAGATTTTAAAGGAGAAGTAAAATGGAATTTAAATGGGATGAATATGTACAGTTGATAACTGATAAAACCACTACTGCCGCACTAGATCAATTGAAATCAGTAGGTGAACAAGCCGCCAAAGAAGGCGCAGATTATGTTGTTAGACAAGTAAAAATGATTCAAAAATATACCGAACAAAAAGCAACTGGTCAAATTTCTGAAGCGGAATACAAGGGATTAATGTTGGATTTGGCTGATATAATGAAACTTGAATCCTTAAGAGTGAACCTTGGGACTAGAAAATTGATTAGTGAATTGATATCGACGACAGTAAATATAGCGGTTAATTGTTTGTCTGCTTTGATCGTTTTATAGTTGTTTTGCGGTAAATATTTTTCTAATGCCATCTCTTGTACAATCGGAAATGGTTTTATAGAATGAAATTGGCCAAACTCCACCCAACTGAAATCCTTCCTTCAGGTTATGCTTAATGGCTGATGGTGTTGCAAATAACGTTTCTAATACCATAGCAGATACATGTGGTGAATTTTCTTTTCCATTCTTTTTGCGGTTAATCGCTTCGACATATATGATGCTAAAGTCTCCCGCAGGGTAATCATTTAAATAATAAAACCTATCTCCAATCTCCCAGTCTACGAGAAAATCTCTTCCATAATCTTCATCATAGTTAAATTTCATTATTTACTCCATATCTTGATCGTATCTGCAATATCTTCATTGGCAAATATTTGTTCAATAGCCGCTCGAATATATTTAGGGTCATTCAACTCTTGTAGTTTATTAGTACCCCATCTTCCACTTCCATTTTCATAATTATCAACAGATGTCTTGCCGTTTTCAAAATAAGCATGGGCATCCTTACCCTTATAATCAATGCTTGTAATAAACCCCATTTTGTCCAATCCCCACCAGAATATTCCATATCCAGTTGAATTTTTATAAACCGGAAGCATTAAGTTGTAATAACCTCTTGATTGTTGTTCATCAGAATCTATATAAAAATGAAATAGTTTCATGAAAATATCCTAGTTATAATTTTTTTTCTTAAGAAAATTGGTGTGGAAAACAATGCTGATGCGACTTGTTTATTGTTCAATGAATTTTCAACAACCCTATTTAAATAAAATAACATTGCTGATATAAAACTATCTTCCAATTCTTTGTCATATATCCTAAAGCAATTATGTAATGGTTTCCAAGACCTGTGTTCAGCACTAATATGCCTTGCATTAGCGTCATCTTCTGCTGAACCCATAAAATATTTCATCTCCCCATTATCGACTTCAACAAAATAATACAATAATGTTGCATAACCACCAGAAACCCCATATAACGTATTTAATTTCAGGTTTGATTTTGATAATGTCATATTTTTAATTCGGCAACAATAAGTTGTCCAATCCTTTTGGTTTTCTGCATATTACTCGATAATGAATATATTTCCAGCCGATTGTTTCATCTGCGACAAATGCATCATCAACTCGATATATTTTGCCTCTAAACGTTACTACGACATCGCCAATTTTAATTGGCTTGCCCATTTTACTCATCATGTCTGCATAGTTAAAAGTAATGGTAAGGTCTTCTTCAATAGATTCAACGCCAAGTCTCTGAAGTTCATTTACCCATGTTGGCTCGACATAGTATCCGGGTACTTCCACATATTTATCAAACTCTTCGCCACGCCTGAATATTGTCGCATCAAATACGCCGCCAAAACCTTGAGAATAAACTTCTTTTAATTTAGTTTCATCGATAATATCCGCTTCTCCATACAGTTCATCAATGCCTGAAGTTTTACCAGCCAATGATTTTTGAACATTAAATGAATAGACTTTTATTGGAGGAGATACTATGCTGATCAATTCACTGTCGATGGTGTTGAATAAATCGAAGTCAACAGTGTTTTGGTCATACATCCTTAAATGTTGAACGTCTCGTTTGCTCATTGGAACATCTCCTGAACGACATACTTAACCGCATCCGATAATACAGTAAATGTCTTCATATAACTATGTTTTGAAAAGTTTACAATATCTTTCTCCCCAGACACACCACGAATAATACCCATATCGTCATTGTTTACATTCCATAATATTTTATGTAGTTCATAATATCCACCGTCTACTTGCAACAATATTTTTTCATCGGAGATTTCTGCGATCGCTCCACGAGGCATATTATTACCATACATAACCCAATATGCTAAATACATTTATTTCTTCTTAAACATCTTTTCATAATCACCGGTTATTCCAGTGTCTTCAGAAGATACAGCGGTAATACCAGAGTTTTTTTGTTCTTTTTATTTTTCCACTCTTTCTTTTTTTGTGATGTAAAAGAAGCAGTTTCTTTTTTAGTTATGGTTTCAGTTGCTTCATCAAGTGCTTTATTGAATTTCATATTTTTCTTCCTTTACTACTTTGTTCATTACTCGTCGAATTATTGTATCTTTTGTTTTCTTACTGTCTTTCTTTTTTCTTCCGAAGTATTTAGTGTATTTCCATTCTACTTTATGTGGGTCTGGTGCGCCGCATACGTCAGCAGTTGTTGTAGGCATATTAATTCTCCTTATCCTATTGAAAATGAAAGTGGCTCGGTAAGTCCAATCAATTCTGTAATTAATGCTTCTTTTTCAGTGGCGGCTTCGGCTTTTAATGAACTGCCATTAAGAGTCGTTTCTCCGGTTGGTGATGGCAATGAAGAAAACTTTGACCGAATCTCACCTAGTTGTTCTTTAGCCCAAGCAAGGGCATATTTTCTAATCCATGTGTGGCTATCTACTTCTTCTTGGGTTAATGTACGGTTGTATTTTATTCCAATTCTTATGGCATTTTGTGGTCGAGGATACAATCGAATAACATCTTTTACCATTCCGTTTGGAAGCAAGTGGCTCAAGAATTCATAGGATGGATTTACGCCAAGGGTTCGCTCCATATCGTCTTTATATCCAAGTGCCATATAAAAATCCGCGAGGAATCCAGAGCCACCGCCGCCATTTTGCATAAAATATGTTAGAAATAAATCTGCGCCACCACCGGTTAATTGTGAGAATAAATCATTATATGGCTGATAGGCTACTTCAATCACTTGATGCTTGGTAATTGATATGGGTGTTCCATCTTTTGTTTTAAGATCGGATAAATCAATTTCATAAGACATTGTTCCAAGCGTAGCATATGCCCAATCTGGCTCTGGGGTTTGATAATACATAAACTTATCAATAGCCATATTGATGCATTCAGTTACCATTTCTTCCGATAACTCAACTCGAATAATAGGGTATCCAAGCATTCCCCATACCCACTTTCTTGTCTGTGGATATAGTAAAACATCAGGATCAGTTCCATCTCGAAGCCAAGGGTCGGTAGAAACGTTTGTTGAAATTTTTTGACCAGAACCTTTTCCATATCCAGAAGGACCGGTAATATCTCCCCACCATGTTTGTCTGGCGTCTACATCATGAAGATTCCCTTGGCGGTCAGTGTTTTTAATTCCATAGCCTGTATTCTTGTATATTTCACCGTTGATTTTATTGTTGTATGAATTCGGCATTTGCCAAACACCGGTTTCACTATTATCAAATATTTTTACCGATTCAAGCAATAAAGCATTTGAATTGATAATTCTTATACCAAATTGATTGCCGTATGAAACAAGCCCATTAATTGAGATTAAGTGCGTTCGATTTGTTCTATCTGCTTCAGGGACAGGTGGCAATCCAGATGCCCAAGAAGGGTCTGATTCGGTGTCACCTATAACATCCGATGTACCTTCAAAAGCAAATCCAACTTGACAGTTTTTGGCAATGGGGGCGTTAAACGTATATTTTCTAGCATCATGGAATTCAAACCCGCTATTGGCGCCATCTACAGTGACATCTTCAATAAGACCACCAGTTCCATCTCCTGTTAAATAAACACCAGTTTCTTCACAGTTTATTGTAATATCAGAAAAATTCGCTTCGTTAGTTACATGAATACCGGATTTATCAGTGATTATAGATATGCCTGATAACTCGCATGAATCAGTTATTGTAATAGCATATGGTATATTTTTGCCAACAAGATTGACTATAGTATTATTTCCGACTATGGTACATGGCTTATTGATGACGAGTTCCCAATCAATAATCGTTCCCGGAAGTTCAATTATCGTAGTTTGAGTCGCCGTAGACATCATATTGTCAAAATCTATTTTGGTCATGCTTATTCTCCATATTTTTAATTATCTTTATGCCAATTGAGAAAAGATAAGGTTATGGATAAATACTTCTTGGCAATAAATGAAAGAGGCGGATGGTCTGCCGACGATCCGCCTGTAATAGCAATATATAAAATACCTGCCTTTGAGACATTTAAGGATGATTCATATATTCATGTAAATAGTGTGGTTGTTGAAGTTGATGTTTACAAAACATTTAGTATGGTTTTTACTGATATACCAACACCAGATCAAAGTCAGGGGTATAAATCACTATTATTGGCAAAACGACAATTAGCCCGACTTGCGTTTATTATGGGTTTACCACGATAATGTTATTTACTCTTCTTTTCTTCAATGTTTTTTTTGACAAAACTGCCAACAAATTTCAACATTGCCTCAATGTCTTCAGCAAGGTCATAATTTACCATTTTAAGGTCAAGCAATTTGTTTGAAAGATGCTCATATGCCTTAAATGATTGCTCGTCAATATCATACTGATTTTTCTTGTCAGTATGATTAAAATTATGAAATGCTTCTAAAACGTTTTTGTCGGAATTAATATAATCAACAACAACCTTTCCTTCAGGTATTTTATTGATATAAAATTCAAAAGTTCCCCATTTTTCCTTTATTGCTTTTACAGTCGTCGCCGCTTTGGTTGGTCCAAGTAAAGCACTTGCGCATTTAAACAAATCAGATTCATAATTACTTTGAGAATACATTGAAGCGTTGCTAAAATGAAACCAAGTATCATTTGCATATAATACTTGTGCAACAGCATTTTCGGTGTTTGATTGTGGGTATATGAAAGTGGTTCTTTCAATAATTTGTGGCTCCACATTTAAAACTTTTCTAAGCCATGACTTTATTGACATATCACCTCCATATACCCACGCATCAAAATATCAGGGAGTCTCGTTCAAAATGAATGAAACAAGAGAATCAATTCGCACAGATTCCAGCGACTCATACTTGAATTCGACATGAGAAGGAATCTTATACTCTTCGCGGAGAGCATCGATAAAGTTCCTGATTGCAAAGTTGTTCATGCCCAAAGCAGACAAATTGGAGTTGTACTTCACTTCAGGATGATCCTTAAGTGAACGCTTGATGCCATCAAGAACCTTCAACGCCTTGCCATAATCCTTGGCGGCGGCGAAGTAATTCTTGATTCGCTCAACACCATCGTTCTTGATTTCATCCACGACCTCATACCTGCAACAGCGACCCTTTGCGCCGTTATAATCTGCCGGGAAAGCGACGACATCACGAGGGTTAATCTTGACGACCACAATTCGGTCGTCAATATCATGTGATCCATAGTGCGGCATATAATCGAACGAAGCAAAGTGGAGTCCGTAGGAGCATGTTCGATCCTTTTCATCATCCACGGCATTTCGAGGCATTTCAACGGTCTGCCCAACAGAATTATCCATGGAGTGCGAATGAATGTCCAGAAGGTCGTGGCGAACTTTCTTGTAGGCAAGGAAACAACCATCGTCGGTCATGGGAAGCTTGTTGCGTTCCAAGAATCCGTAGAATTCATTCACGGCTCGGGCAGAAGGGTTCTCCATGAGATTATCAAGGAACTTGATAAGAGGAGAAACGTTATAGCCTTCTGCGAGCATTGCCATAATGCGTCGGGTAAGACAATTTGAAAGTTCTCGACCATCGTAGGTAAGGGTCTCGCCTTCAATCTTAACCCTTCCAGAAGAAAAGGTTTCAATACTCTTCTTGACATCTACAAGGGCAAGGAGGTCATCTTCTGCGATCTCATCTCCCTTAAGTGCCTTCTTGATAGCCTCAAAATTTACATGAGACTTTTGACAAACATACATCTTACCCTTCAGAGTGAGATTGATGCTATTGTCAGTTACTACAAAAGGAACCATCTATATTACCTCCTTGGTAAATTTATTCACATATTCCCTGCAAGCAATCAAACGCTTTTCTAAGTCGCCACCATTTCGAGAAAAATCAATCCATTTAAACATCATGTAGTCGCCAATAATAGCATCTTCCGATGGCAACGATTCTGATATTTCCGTAAGCCTTGATTTAACAACAGCAGGTAGCGCATCATTATTCAACAAAGTGGAAACAGATGACGCCACTTCGCTGGTTTTTCTATGGTCTATCATTAAGTATGCTTTTTTAAGGACAGATTCTTTATTTATCTGTGACCAGAACAAATCTTTAAACACACTACCCTTGCTTCGATTTGAAGAAGCATTTCTTGATTCTCGGATAATATCGAAAGAAGAAAATATCGAAATCTGCTTCTGAATATAAAGCAAATTTCTAAACCTTGCTTCATGTGAATTGACATAATCCAGCAAATATTTGGCAATAAAATCATCAAACCGCTTAAGATGGTTATCGCCCTCAAATCGCTTATATCCGGTTTCCCGTTTTCGTACAAAATAAAAATTGATGTCTTTGGGCATCATGCCGAGGGATTCAAGCGATTCAAGGAAGTGCTTAAACTCATAGCCTCCAATAAGCGAGTCTTCGCCATCTTTTCGCCAAGTTGATTTTCCTCCCCGCCATCGGACGGTTTCACTATCTTGGCATACAATATAATATTGATCAAAATCTTTTCGTATGTCAAAATAACTTTTATAAAACTCTCTATTATTCGAATTGGCTAAACTGAAATTACACTCAACCTGTCTCTCTTTGGGCGCCTTTTTAACCAATGGTTCAACAGGAATTTCAATACTGGAAAGCAAGACAGTATCTGGATTGCCAATGTTGTCAATAAAAAAACTGGCGTTTTCAGGCTTGGCAATAAAGATTTGCGTGGGAAGTTTTAAAACCTTTTGAGTAAGGACAACTCTAAGTTTTTCCCTAAACTTGAGATTCTTAATTTCTTCATCCTCAATGATAAACAGATTGTCTTTTTCATTAGGATAAATATTTTGTTTGGTTTCACCGACCAATGGATGGTGAGACAGCCTGATGCCATAGGGGCTACTATCAGAATCCTTTGCAATATAAAAATCAATTGGAGCAGTTGCATAGAAACAAGATTCCGGCGTAATAAGAGTATTGGTTGCTTTGTGAGTAAATGCGAGTCGCCGACCATTATTGACACCATACAGAATATTTGATCGATAATAACTAATGGCATTGTAGAGAGATTTTTTATTGATTTCGTCAGTAAAATCCTTTACAAACTCATCATAAATTTCCAATATGCGATTCTTTATAGTCTCAATAGTTTTAACATCATACGATATTTCTTCTCGTGATGCGGCAATATCGAGAGAGCCAAGTGGGAAATCGATGACAATGTTGTTGTGTAAAACGAAATAAATTTTATTCTGTAATATTTCGCTACTACAATTTTCAATTAAAATGTCGATATTGAGTGGATAGTTAATGCATCCTTGAGAAGCATACGCGCCGTTTGAAATCGCCCGAGGCATGCTTCTTAAAAATCGCCAACCCTTGCCAGAATGAGTCTGTAATGAATTATTCTTTTCACACTCTTTATAGTCAACAAATTCTTTGGTGCCTGTGATGATTGGAGTTTGAGGAAATGCATAAAAAACAATTTCTGCTTCCTGCTTAAATCTTCTATAGTCTGAATCCTCAACAGGAATCTTTATTTCAAGTCCATTATGATCAGAACAAGGAGATGTGTTTAAAAGCGAAATTGTCGGGACACCCGTTTCGGAAATATATGCCGAATAGTCTTTCTTTTCACCTTCATAAATGGATTCAATAGTGAAGGAATCCACATAAGAAAATGGACTTTTTGATCCAAGTCCGAGCGCACCAATAAAATCATTTGATTGGGATTTTGTTGATTCAAAATACGAAGTATAAAGTTCAAACACATCCGTTTCAGAAAGACCTGTTCCAAAATCTTTCACTGAAAAATATGGCTCAAAGTCGGTTGGCAGATGAACAACAAATGGGTTGGGATTTTTTGCCAATTTGTGCGCATCGACTGCGTTACAGGATAATTCACGAACAATGGCTCGTATTTTATTTGAATACAGATTGGATGATAGAATCTTGAACGCTTGAGCAGTAGTTTTAATCTTGAATACTTGCGACTGGTCTACATTGGTATCAATATTTCTTTCATTGGTTGTGAGTATCATTTAACAATCCTTTATTTATTATTCGTCAGTCCAACACCAGCATTTATCGAATATTACACCAGTTGCCCACTTGGGCGGTTTCTGCCCCGGCCAGTTTGACAACGGAATGTCACACGGTCTTCGCCAAACCCAATATCCCCATCTGTTTTGATAAGGAATACTATCGGATGGGATTTTCTGAATGGATTCAACCTTGATTGGCTTCCTCATTTTTCATCCTCTTGATTATTAAACGTACAAGTTCAAGTTGATCTTTAATTGAATATCCATTTTTGACACCAACAGCCAATTGCTCTTCCAACTTTTCATAGCCGCCGATGGACTCTATTAATTCTGTTCTCATATTGGCTATTTCTTCTTGAGAAAAAAATCCGGCAAAATCATCAGACCAAGCGTCATCAAGGATTTGATTAATTTCTTCGCGTATATTATACATTATGACGGTCCTCTATTTCTTTGGCGGAATATGCCAATAAATCCATTTCAGTTTCCCAATCAAGATCGCCCTTATGGTCTTTTAGTTCTTGACCTGCTTTTGTAATATGAACCCAAGCGTGGCAAGGAGTCCCGTAGCCAGTACAGTTATAGCCGTGATTACAATTATCACAACGATGTTCTGAGAATAGTATATCAAGAAGTTCGAGTTTTTTCAACAAATTCTTTGACATACAATTCATGCACCGATGGTAACCCAGATTCAAAAATATATGTCGGGCGATAGTGCCGATATATAATTACTTTGGTTTCTTCCGGTATATTAATTCCCGAGAGTCTTGCGGAATCTTTTTCTGAATCATATTTGGCATAATAGTCTTCAAAATCATTGAATTCGACATCAATGATTTTATCAAGATATATTTTACCATTTCGCTCGACAGCAACTGGTATGCCGCAGGGTAATTTAGATTCTCGCTTTTCGATAATAAACGGATCGACAAGTTTATTCTTTTTACAATCCCAAACAGTTTCTATTACATTGGAAGACGATTCATCTTCAAAATCGAATTCATCAAGTGTATTTTTTTGCGGAGAAAATCTACACTTCCAGAATGGAACAATTTTTCCTTCACTAAATATTACTGCCTTGCATGATTGATATCGTTCACCCATAATTATTCCTTTATGCCAAATACCGTTCGGAGATATGCGAGGTACTGTTCATCGTTGCACATGCCCTTGCCCTTTGAATCGGAAATCTTTGCCACGGGTTTGCCATTAACCTCAGTGAGTTTCATAACAATGTTGAGTGGAGTTGCGCCAAAAAGGTCGTTCGTAAGGTTAGTGCCGATGCCAAACGATACCTTTGCCTTACCTTCAAAGTGCTTGAAGATTTGAATGGCTTTCGGCATGTCAAGTCCATCCGAAAAAATAAGTTGCTTGGTTCGGGGATCGATTTTCAGTGATTCGTAGTGACGAATAACCTTTTCGCCCCATTCAATAGGGTCGCCGGAATCATGCCGCAATCCATCGTAGAGTTTGGCAAAATAAAGGTCAAAATCTCGAAGGAACGCATCAAT
>CAZLSE010000014.1:0-31466 GCA_964562055.1 uncultured Gammaproteobacteria bacterium | reverse complement strand
GTCCCCTCCTGCAGCAAGTGCTAGTATTTGATTGCCCAAGCAAATTCCAAACACCGGAATCTTTTTACTTAGTATTTTTTTTACATTCCGAATGGTGACATCTGCCATTTTTGGATCACCGGGACCGTTTGATACGAGGACTCCATCACAGTTTAGGTTATTTCCTACAATGTCATAATCCCAAGGCACGCGTATAACTGTTGTATCTCGCTTGAGAAGTTCACGAATTATATTTTCTTTTGCCCCACAATCGATGAGAACGATTTTCTTTTTCCCTGTTCCCAGCTTTGCAACAGTCCGGGTTGACACTTCAGCAACTAAATTACGTGCATTCGGGTCACTAAATAATAGTTTCTTTACAAACTCGATTGTGGCAAGAGTAGCACCTCCATCGCGAATTTTTTTTACAATGGCTCGGGTATCCGATATTTCTAGAGCAGGAATTTTGTACTCTTTGAGCCAATCTGACAAACTCATGATGCTTTGCGCATGAACAGGAGGACTATCAGAATAACGCGATACCACAAGACCACTTACCTGTATTGCATCTGACTCCCAGTATTTTTTCGGTGGCACCCCATAATTACCGATAAGCGGGTACGAAAGTGTGAGAATCTGGCCTCGATAGGATGGGTCGGTTACGCTTTCTGGATATCCCATCATGCTTGTAGAAAAGGCTATTTCACCGGCTGCACCCGTTTCATACCCAAAACTATTTCCTTCAAACACTGTACCGTCTTTAAATGTTAAAGTTGCTCTCATAAATTTCCTAAAATCAAACTTAATAATGCCATGCGAATTATAAGACCGTTTTCTACCTGTTTAGTTAAATACAAGGCTCTCGAATCGGAGTCAATGCGTGTATCGATGTCTCCAATACGCGGTAGCGGATGAAGCAGAATTAGTTTTTTGTTCCCTTTTTCGCGAAGTAGTTCAGGTGTAATTACAAATGAATTTTTTAACCGTTCATACTCGCTTTTGCTGGTAATCCGTTCTTTTTGTACGCGCGTCCAATACCAAAAATCACAGGTAACGGGAATTTCGCCTGTTTTCTCAATTTCGATTAGTTTTAGACCATTTTTTCTTAACTGATTGCGCAGATCAGAATGTATGGCAAGCCGCTTTGGCGATAATAAATAGATCGTGTTATTTTTGTAAAAGGAAAGTAATTTTAACAGTGAGTGTACGGTGCGCCCATACAGTAAGTCACCAGCCATAAGCCCGGTAATACCACTCAATCTTTTTGTGTGGCGGTATATCGTATACGCATCAAGGAGTGCTTGAGTTGGATGTTCTCCAATTCCATCCCCGGCGTTTATTACGGGAATAGTTACAGTTTGACTTGCTTTAAGAAGTGTTCCTGTTTCAAAGTGACGCATTACGATTGCCTGTGAATAATGCGCAAATACTTTCATGGTATCCTCAAGCGTTTCTCCTTTAACAGCCGAAGATGTCTGCATTGGATTTTGATACTCAAGCGTCATCCCCCCCAGTTTTTTAACTGCCGCCGAAAATGAACTAAAAGTGCGGGACGATGGCTCAAAAAAAAGAAGCGTAACCAGTTTACCCTCCAAAATTTTTCGTGTCTTAGCATAACTCATGGTGCGCATTGTGTCTGCACGGTGAAAAATGAATTGAATTAGTAAGGGAGTTAATCCATCAATGCTTATGAATGACTTACCGAAAAATGCTTTGTTTTTATGAAACATAGGCAAAAAAAACCGCCCCTGTTGGGCGGATGTTCTGTTAATAATTTTTAATCTTGTGTCGAGTCAATCTCATAACGTATGTTATCTGCTATTAAACCAGGAAAAGGTATGGGTGTCAAGAGTTTTTGATTACATGCGCTCCTTATACCTTTGTATCCCCTCTACCTTATACACAAAATCTCCCAAGTCACGTTTTATATCTTCGATCCGTGTGGATTCGGCATTTACTATAATACGATCGCCTTTTTCTTGAATAAGCCTAATTACATCACCGATATGCGTCCCAAAAGGATGTTCGTTGCCCCATTCCATTTCATCGATTTTCTTAAACTCCGCAGGATCCTCAAATTGAACACCGCGTTCATCTGGTTTTCTGAGAAATCGATTAAGGCGAATTTGATAATCTGTCTGACGATCCAAATCACAAAGAATTGCTGCTGGATGAGCGCCATGTAACTTGAGATATAGTAATTCGTGTGGGTGCCGCATACCATCGATAATAAATCTACTTTCACCTTTTTGCTCATACATATGAGCTTCATTCATAGCCAGTCGTGCTAAGTATTCGCCCCCATATTTCATTCTGTACTCTAATGACTTTTCAAAAAGCAGAGAACGTGTCTGTTCATCATATGGAATGCCGTAATCGGTTGTGATTTGTCTACGTAGAAGGTCTGACATGCTGATATGGCGATATCCAAATGCCATAGAAAGTATTTCTGATACAACACCTTTCCCGGCTTTAGGCATTCCTGACAGTGCAATAATGTACATAGCTTCTGTTGATAAATATCTTATAGTATTATACAATGGAGAGCTGAAATATGCCAGAGGCACCGTATACATATCTTAAAGCTCCAGGTAATATCGAACTGCCAGTTCAAGTACTTGAAACTAGACCATTTTATCGAGGTTTTGATGCTAAACAGTTATGGAGATCTAATCTTGCTGATGACCCATATTTGCAAGTCGTTAACTATAAGACACACACATATCTTGTTGATAGACTAGTAGAGCTTGTTACCGGACAAAAAATAATGAATTTAGGAGATGCTCAATCGCTTTTTGGAACAGAACAGCTGCCTGCAAGCTATACCATGGGATTGAAATGGCAAATTGCAAAATCTGCAGGGTTGCCAGTACCCACTAATGTGTATAAGGTAAACGAAACATCTCTTGCTTTCACTGATCCAACAAGCTTTGGTCAAAACACACTTCTCGGACATTATGAATCGTTTAGTCTGCTTGAGAATTATCATATCGATAATTTTTACACGAGAAGTCAAATCAGACAAATACAAGCGGTAGATATGAGTTTGGTTGCAGATCGAGCAAATGAAATTGCCGATGCAGCAACATCTGCACATCTCCTGATAAACGGTGAAGAATCTGTGTTTGATCTTGTCGTTGCACCGCATGATACCTGGTCAATTTCTATGATGGGGTTTCCTTATATTGAAGACGCAGGAGATAGATCCATACAAAGTCTGCATAAGTTTAACAGAAATAAAATGCTTCTATTTATGTCGGGAATTCGTACAATTCAGGGATTTGCAAATAATTACCACTGAATAAGTCCAAGCCCTGCAAGTTGAATGTTTTGAGGAGTATCGGCTGCAAATTCGGCAGTTGCTGATTCACCTGGAACCGCGGTCCATTCTTCATTAAATATGGTAACAACATCTTCACCGCTATTTGCATCATTATATTTTGTAACGGTGACAGGAATTGTATTTTTTTCTTGTACAAGCAGACCAGGAACTCTGTAAGTAAACGTACCAAGCGCTATGGTTGGATTGGTTTCAAGATTATCAACAAACTGTGTCATATCAAAGGGCTTTACTTCTCCCAGATCTGCTTCTGTAGAATAAAGCTCTGTTGTTCGTGATGACTCGTCATACCGTGCGACACCACTAATACTATAAAGGTGGGCATTATTTGTTGTAGATGCCCAATACAGTAAACGGGCAACGCGCTCCACATCTTCAGGCGATTTGGGTTTATGAATGGTGATTTCTTTCCCCTCTCTTCCCTTGAACCGAAGCATATAACATGCATCATGGGTAAAAAAGGATTCATTTACTCCATCTTGCTGCATTACTTCAATGGCAGCTTTCATTTTTTCAGATGCAAGGACTACTGGGTATGGCACTCCTTTTTCACTCATATATGGGCCAAACATCTCGTCTCCATACTGGCTATGGTAGACTTCTTCGGCGCGATCAGTAGCTTTTTTTAAATCGGGCGTTGAGGCGTGAAGCTCAATTCCAACTGCATGTAAAAAGGGGGCCTTTCCAATTGATCCATTGGTGATAAACTTAGGCCGCCTACCAAGCCAATCGGGACGATATGGATTAAGATGTTGTGGAATTGAAGGTTCAACTTGTATACGCGCTCTTTCACCGTTCATTCTTCCCTCCTGCTGTGTTTCGTAATAAACTGCGTGATAATTGATATTCCAACCTCATTATTCCCACCCTCCGGAATAATGATATCTGCATATCTTTTTGACGGCACTACAAATGCCTCGTGCATAGGCTTTGACATGGTGAGGTATTGGTTAAGTGAAAATTTAAGTGTTCTTCCCCGCTCGTTAATATCGCGCACAATACGTCTGCCGAGGCGAATATCTGCATCGGTATCTACAAAAATTTTCAAGTCCATCATGATTCTTAATTGTTCTTCAGAAAAGACATGTATTCCCTCAATGATAATGATAGGTTTCGGCGTAACAACAACCACTTCTTTTGACCTATTGTGTTGCGTAAAGTCATATACTGGCATTTTTATGGATTTTTGGTGAGATAACGCGCGAATATGGCTTATGAGGAGTGTTGTTTCGAGTGATGCAGGATGGTCATAATTTGTCTTCATGCGATCTTCAAGCGTTAGCTTTGATTGATCACGATAATAGCTGTCATGTGCAATGCACACCGCACTATTTCCAAAGTATTTGGCAAGCTTATGTGCGATAGTAGTCTTACCCGACCCTGTTCCCCCTGCGATTCCTACTATAAATGGTTTCATAGTCCAAAAAAAATCCGCCGGTGGGCGGATAACTCGTCATGACTTTATAATTTCCAGTATCAAAAAATAGTGCATACTGGAATTAAATTCTATAATTTAAAATCAATTATTACAACAGAACAATATATATCAAATCTATACATCTGGTGTGCCGGGAGAGGGAGTCGAACCCTCACGAGGTTGCCCTCACTAGTTTTTGAGACTAGCCTGTCTGCCATTTCAGCACCCCGGCAATTCCATCCTATTCTACAAAGCTCAGTTTGCATGTCTGCTCCCCCTTCGGGGACTAACTCGCCGTATTTCCTCGTCTGCCATTATACCACCTACCAGCTTCCACCTCCACCTCCTCCACCCCCACCACCTGAAAATCCTCCACTAAATCCAGAGGAATGTCCTGTTGTCGAACGTGTTGGTGTCGCAGCAGAAGCAAAGCTTCCAACCGACTTATGGAGTGAGTTTGCAAAATATGCAGCGTTAAAGGCTGAATTGTCGTATCCAGAGTACCATTCGGGTTTATGAAGTGCTAAATCCTTAAATCTATTTGCCCATATTTTCTCCACTCCAAATGCGATCGCATACGGTAATAGTTTTTCAAACATGAGTTGATTGGTTGCCTGATAGGCAAGTTGTCTATCTTGTGAGCTTAAGAATGTTTTGAGAGAACGCCCAACCGCTGCCTGTTGCGCTCCTTCTATTGTTTTACGAGGCAAATGTTTTCCAAAAAGAAAGGCTACAAGAGCTAGTTGAATATTTCCGGTGAATAATGCAATTGCCGCAAGTATGTAGTATTTGTTGCGTACGCTGTCTGGATTTTCATTGAAAAATCCCTCATGTACCATTTGCGAATATAGTTTTTGTTGAACATCCATCATATCAGTTGCGATTTTCACGTCTTTAATTTTCACTCTCTCTTTTGTCCTAAAAAGCGCATTAAGAAGCCTTGACTCAAATCCTAAGAGTGATCCGTCAAATTCCTTTTTCTTACTCAGGGTAAAATCATTTTTCTTCGTCTCTTCTATATAGAGGTATCCTCTTTGTGCGAGATTGATGAGCGAGGCAAATATATCTTTATAATCTACCGTTTCATCAACCAATCCTCCGGTTTCGGCTGGAGTTAAACTTCGTCCTTTTGCAGTTTTTGGCGCATCATACCAAGCTTTCGCCTCTTGTGCGCGAGGATCACGACCATGGCTATACCATTTAAAAGGTATATAAATGGGTAAGCCAACATACCAAATAAATGCACCTATCGCAAAGGCGATTGAAATAACCATGATAATTATCTTTCCATACCAGGTATCTTCAAATTGCGTAAAGGGTTTTGGCTCCAAAACATCCACATATCCTTTTGGATATGATACCGCTACAGAAAGACCCTCTCCCGCAGATAAATACGTATTAGATTGGATTGATATGATATTTTTATATTGCGATATCGTACAATTATTGTTATCTCTTCTCTGGGCGCCGGTAAAACACACACTTTTTATAGTTTCAGCTGGAATGTGAGTCGGTATCGTAATGTGCACACGAGTATTTTGTATAGGTACTTGCCAATTGTTGCCCGTAATATTCCAATAAAGTTCGTCATGATCAGAAAAATACCGGAGCCCCCCGCTCACATCATATGTTATGCGATACAGCTTTTTGCCAGTAAAATAGACATTGGGGTCGCCAATTTTTATACGAAGTTGGTTATTTTCATCACTGGTAGAGTATTTATACGATACACCAACCTCATCTTGCACGCTTACAGGTTATATTTCAAGCTTATACTTTTTACCTTCGTTATTGGTAATAATATATGGGATTTTTCGGTAGACGCCTCGTTTTTGCGAGGTAAAAAAATATGTTATTGTTTCAGTTATTCGAAAAACTCCTGATTTTTGAATATCAATTTTTGTCTCAAAACTCCGGATTTCCTCTGCGCATGCATTCTGTGTGAATAAAAAAACCATTAGTCCCAATACGAGAAACCGTTTTACCATGACAAGAGTATACACCAATGAAAATATCCCTAAAAGTCAAAAAGATATAGACTTATAGTTGGGTTATTCACGCTTGACACAGATAATAATATAACCTATAATCTATATATGACGGAGAAAGCCAAAAAACCAGGTGAAAATAGAGGAAATGTGCCAGCATGGCTAAGAGGACCTGAAAAAACTACTGAATCCCTATCGTTGGAAACTATTGTACCATCCTCGTTTAAATTACTGGCAAAAAAAATTGAAAATCCCCACAATGGAGCTGCACAATCCGGAAACACTTCAATTGCGGACTGGCTAGATGGTTTTAGTCTAAACGACCAACAAGAGGTTGTGGGTAGGATGCAGGAAGTTCTCCCCTGGGTTGATTTGATAAGTAATAACCCACAAGCGTTATTTACTCAATCCACAACCTATACTACATGTATGACATTTTTGCATAATGAATCTATAACTATTCGTTCATTACATGATGGTAAAAACGTTGCGCTAGGAATAGGAACAACTCCTACTGCTGTCGCAAAAATGCACACCTATCACGAACGTCTCCCTAAAAAAGGCTCAAATGAGACTCCAATCACTGGTTTACAAGTGCAGATAAAGGATTTGTCTCCCGAACACACTGTACATCTTGATGAGATTAGGTCTAATGCCCAAGAATTGGCGGCAATCAAGAATATTGGGGATTCCCAAAAAAATAAATTAGCTAAGTTAAGACGTACATTAGACAGTTATCCGGTTTCACAACTTATACTTACCGTAAATAGAACAACATGGGACTACGAAGCAGAAAATCCAAGAGTATTGGGTGGCAAAGGAAAAGTTCACGACGAGCCACTTTTTTCAGTAGCATTCAAACGTGTTCCCAATGCTCGTTTTGAACGAGGCGAATCAGACGAAATTGTTGTTGAACTTAAAAACATACAAACAACTAAAGACAAAAATCCGCATAAGTCTATTACAATCCCCCTTCGTGATTTATCTGAAACTTTTGCTGATATTTCTCTTGAAAAATTCGAAGAGTTTCTTACCAGGATATACAATGATATTGCCAATTATTCACAGTCAGATCAGCTTATTATACGGAGAAAATCCATAAAGACTCAATAATCTAAGTGATGAGTGCGGTATACTTCTTGCATGGCATATTTCTTACTTTTAGCCTTATGTTTATTAATTATAGTAATCATCTTCTCCTTCCCTCAGTTTTCGCCAATACCCTACTTCCCCTCAAACAAAAAGGATCTTCCCCTCATCTTAGACGCCTTACAGTTAAAAAATAATCAAACAGTTATTGATCTTGGCGCAGGAGATGGAGTTGTTATATTTAATTCAGCCTCCAAAGCCTACGAGATGAGTTTAAACACTCGGTTTATTGCAACCGATATTAACCCTGTACTTCTTCTCATCATGCATATTCGTCGTCTTTTTCACCCAAACCGCAAAAACATAACCATCATGCATTCAGACATGTTTACTTGTACATACTCCGACTTTATAACTTTACAACTTTACAACGTTATAACTTTCTATATTTACATCTCCCCCTGGTTTGTTGAAAAAACGGTGCAGAATATTCAAAGACAAATTCCCCGTTTTAACCTCGTCTCCTATTTTTATCAGGTAAAGTATCTACCCAAACATACGGAGATTAAAAAAGAAGGAGTGCACATGGTTTACCAATATAATTACAAATAACAAATCACACACATTCATAAATGAATTTCACATATCAAATCACAATACTTTTTAAAACTTTGTAATTTGTAATTGAATTGCCTTGCCCTTCTGAAGCTTTATGCGAAAGAGGGTGGATTCGTTATTTGGTATTTGTAATTTGAATCTGGTCATTGCGAATACCGTTTGATTTGTGATCGAGAGAATGCGGATACCTATTTGTTAATTTACAAGTTCCAACAGTTGTTCAGTAGAGTCCACAACATATTTACTTCCAGCGCCTTCTAATGCTTTTCGTGAATTTAGTCCCCACGTAACCGATATACAGTCCAGGTTAATTTTTGCACACGCCTCATAGTCGCGTACTTCATCTCCCACATATACTGTCTCTTCTGGTTTAAACTCATGCTGAGACATAAGCGAAACAAGAGCTTTATCTTTACCAAATAAATTAAGCTCCGAATGGACAAATGTAAAATAAGACGCAAAGTCATGTTGAAGCAAAAACTGCTGAATCATATCTCGCTTACTCGAAGAAACAATACTGCAGGTATATCCTTTACTTGTAAGTGTTGTAACCAACTCTTTAATACCCTTACACAAGGGTACGGTAAAAATCTGCTTTTTAAGCTGCTCTCTTCCCTTCAGGATAAGGCAAGGAATTTTATATAGTGGTACACCAAATTTTTTAGGCAGTTCCATAAGATGGTGGTCGCGTACCCATTCCCAAGTCTCTTCGTCAAGTTTGAGGGAGTATGACCCCTCATTGGCGATATTTTGGGCGATGGTGCGCATTACCGGGATGGTGTCTGCTATGGTACCGTCAAAATCAAATATGATGTTTTTTTTATGTAATTTAGCCATGGATTATGTCCTATAAACTATTACTTCTCATCGTTCACATTTTATGAACAACCACCCCCACAACAACCCCCTCTCCCTCCGCAGCACCCTTCCTCTTCCGTCCCAAGCTCAACGCGGGTACCGTCAGCCTCGTATTCGTACAGCTTCCCCTCTTCTTCATCAAGGGTCTTTTTGTGGGAGCCATCACAAAACGGTTGGTTTTTAGACAGGCCACAGATATAAATATAGTGAGTTCTCTCTCCTATCTTCAATTTATAGTTACCTTTCGCCGTTTTTTTACGAGTCGTGCCATAAATACAAGTATTAATTAATAAATCTACCGTGATTGTAGCAGAATTTACTGTGAATATCTTTATCTAGAATATAGATTACTTTTTCGTTACTAGCTTAAGTAATGATGAAAGTCCCTTTCCTGCAAGCTTCCCATATGGAATTAGTAGTAGTGCTATTGGAAGTACTTCTTTTGCTGTTTGGACAATACGATCCCAAGTGCCATTGTCGATAAGTTGAATTTTTGCAAAATCAATGGGAATTGCGTATTCATATCCAGCATGATTGAAGAGCCGCAACATAGGCTCGCCATTTACCACGGTCACTGCATTGTCATAGGTGAGAACGTCTCCTGGCTTAACATAATCAACTTGTATTCCATTTCCACCGCTCACCTGATATAAAGGTATCAGATCGAGAGCCGCAACTACATTGTTTGTTTTTAATGAGTCAAGGTCGGCATTTGTTACATCCATGACGGCGTATCTTCCTAAAAGGGTATCTCGCAGTAAATCACTTTGAGGTTGTAGTGGTGCTCCATCTGCGATTCTACTTAAATACTGATCAGGCGTTCTCAGGCTCATTTTCGTTACTTCTTTTATACCCTTCCTTTTCCATTCATACCAACGTTCAGTGATGTCTGTTGCCCATCCCTTATTCAAATAACCTTCAACTTCACTTTTAAATAGACTTCCGTCTTCCATAACAATTTCTTGGTATGGAATTACCTGAAAATTTTGACCTCCTAACATACTTTCAACATTCGCACCAAAACCATAGGGCTTTTTACCACTTTTATTCGTTTCCACTCCCCATTTCATTCCTCCCCCAGGCACCAAGAATAGACGAACTTGTAAAGTGTCAACTTCTTTTAATTCGACAACATGCTGCCCAGTTTCAATATGCTTATCGCTTCGTTTTTTGACACTGAAAAAGACATTATCTTTTTCTGTTGATTCAATAAGGCGTTGTTTTGTAAGCTCACGAGGATCCATGTTAAATAACTGATGAGTAAACAATGCTTCAAACTGCCCGTCTCCTTTTTTTTGAGTATCTGTGACTCTCTCTCCATCATAATTGACAAAGATCACTTTTCGTTCAAAACCCTTACTTTCCATGGGCGAACCTTGCGCATGATCAACACGATAATTCTGAACCGTTACGACAAATGCTCTTGGTTTGGACAATGGAATACGCTGCCATTCGCTTTCCACCGCTTTGTCAACTACTGCATCTGCAGTAAACGGAACAACTGCTCCTTCTGGAAGATCGGAATCTGCATACTTTTCGAGTGCATTTATTTTTTCACTACCGTTGATGCGTTCACCATTGGCAAGTCCCATAGCTATCGCCACCGCTAACTTAGCGGACGGAATGGATATATTATCTACCGATGCAATTTGTTTTAGTACAGGCAACAGTCCCTTCATCATCTCCTCTTTATGTTGAGGGTTACTTAAGTCAAATTGCAGATCGCTCAGATACATTTCGGCGGTTTGCGTGGCTTGAGGTTCACCATACTCGGGAATGGTAAGTATATTATCGATAAGTCGAGTTTTTGCTGCATTATATTGGGCAAATCTTTCGGGTTCTGGAAGTGATAAAACATTATCTGTCACAATACGAGAAAATAATAATGAAAGCATTCTTACCGTAGATGCAACCTGTTGTACATTGCCTGGTAATTTGAAATTATCACCATACATGTTTTTCAGAACGTGAATATCTCCAATATCCCTTCCAGGCTTTACGAGTTCAGCGACATTTATGGATGAAGGTTTAGGTGCGGTCATTTGATAGTCCATAAATGCAGTTAACATTCCACTACTATCAGGACGAACGAATTTCTCACCCACTGCTCCATCACCCCAGCTCCATCCGCTACTTGCTATCTCTGCTTCAAGATCGCGTGCGTTATTAGATGTCACAACACCAAGCTCTGTACCCAATCCACCATTGTTTAATACTCGTGCAACCATTTGCTTTCCTGGATGTAGTTCAACAAGGGGATTGTTTATATTGACCCAACGAGGAAAGGTGTCACTCATAATCCGAGGTAATTCTGGAGAAACCGGAGTAACCTCACCAGTTGAAACATCAAATATCCATGGCCGTTTTGGATTGCCGAAACCTGGTACTTCCTTTGGGTTTGGAATCGGTATCTCATTTGAACCAGTCTGAGCTGACTCTCCCGCACCAGGAACCGCGCCTGGACCGCAAGCTGTTAGTACCTGATATGCTACAGCACTAAGACTAGCTAGCTTGATAAAGTCACGTCTAGAAAGTTGATGTGGGTCCCCAACAATCGATAATTCTTGCGGTACAGTACAAGCTGGATTTACACTATTACTTTCTACTACTTGTGGAGGTGGCATATGAGGGAATTGTACACCAGTGATTCGTATACTGCAAGCTTTAAGCTGTCCTAACAATACATACTAAATCTGAATCGCAGATTTATCAACATCGTAGAATTTAACGCGGTCCCCCCGGAACATGAGGTCAATTTCTCCGGTTGAGCCATTGCGGTGCTTTGCCATATAAAGCTTTACAGCACGTTTTGATGAGTTGAGGAGATCTTCAGACTCCTCCTCATAATATAAGAACATGACTACGTCTGCATCCTGCTCTATGGCTCCCGACTCACGAAGGTCTGCAAGCTGTGGTTTTTTAGTTCCTCTCTGCTCCACCGCACGCGAAAGCTGCGAGAGCGCGATAACCGGTATCCGAAGTTCACGTGCAAGATTTTTAAGCCCTTGTGATACAAACGATACTTCCTGTACGCGTGACTCAAATCGTTTGCCTGCATCGGCTAGTTGAAGGTAGTCTACGATGATAAGATCTATGTCTTTTTCTGCCTTGAGCTTTCTGGCTTTGGTGCGCATTTCGAGTATCGAAACACCTGGTGTATCATCTATATAAATAGGTGCCTCCGATAGCTCTCCCATTGCCTGTGTGAGTCGTCGGTAGTCTTCATCTGCCAGTTTTCCAGTTTTAAGCCGCCAAGCGTCAATATCAGCCTGTGCAACCAGCAAGCGGTCGACAAGCTCTTCCTTGCTCATCTCAAGTGAAAAAAACCCTACGCCTTTTTTTGCACGCATCGCTACATTTGAGGCAATGTTAAGAGCAAATGTTGTCTTACCTATACCCGGCCGAGCTGCAAGGATAAGAAGGTTTGCAGCCTGCATCCCCGCAAGTTTATTGTCAAGATCGTTAAAGCCAGTGGGAACTCCACGAAAACCCGAACCATTTTTCATAAACTCCTCTAGTCGTTCAAAGCTGTCTGCAACAATCTCTTTGAGTTGGATAAAATCCCTATGCGATTGCTGTTGTGCAATTGCAAATATGTCCGACTCCACCTCATCAAGCAGCTTGCGCACATCTCCTGTTTCACCAAATGCCTGCTCCGCCGTACGAGACGCAAGCTCTATTAATTTCCGTTTAGTTGACTGATCTTTTACAATCTTTCCGTAGTTCTCGATATAAGCCGAGGTGGGCACTGTATTGATAAGTTCGGACAGATATGGAGCCCCGCCTATCTCTTTTATTACCCCTTGCTTTTGGATGTGATTTTTAAGAGTGATAATATCTATTGGCTGTTGCTGTTCAAAAAGTTCCAACATACCGGCATAAATAAGCTGGTGACTGCGAAGATAAAAATGCTCAGATCGCAAAAACTCAGCAACAAGCGTAATAGCAGACGAGTCAACCAGTATTGCTCCAAGCACAGATTTTTCCGCCTCAAGATCTTGAGGTGGAATGCGCATTATTTCGGATGGAGAAGGCACAATAAAAATTTCAAATGTTAAATTTCACATTCACAAACATCACTTGAGCACTACTACCCGCATTGCTTGTTCATTGATAAAGTCTTCGCGCTTTACAACAAGTTTTTCTTCAGGCTCTATTTTTTCCAAGCCCATTTTCTGAAGGAAATCAGAAAGCGGAGCAAGCTCTTTAAATACCACTTCGGGTCGGCCGTAATGCATGGGTATCACTATAGTTGGCTCTATTTTTTTTATGAGCGTAACCGCTTCTTGGGCATCTATGGTGTAAAAGTCACCCACTGGAACCATTAATACATGTACATCGCCAACTTCATCAAGCTGTGCATCGGTTGGTAATACGCCTAAATCGCCGCAGTGAAGAACACTTACCCCTTCTGCCTCAAATTTATACATGACATTTTCCCCTCGTTCTTTTCCTTCTACCTTATCATGATAGGTTCGCGTACCCCATACACGCACACCTTTTTTTTCAAACTGCCCTGGCCATGTAAGCACAAGAGGAGACCCATCAATTTGGTCTAAATACGAGTGATCTTTGTGATCATGGGAGATAGACACAATATCCGCTTCTTGTTTATAAAACTTAAGTCCGGTAAATTTAGGGTCGAACGGATCGGTTATGACTTTTGCATCTTTGGTTTTTAATAAAAACGAGGAATGACCGAGGTATTTGATTTCCATAGTGCAATAAAGATACCAAAGAGGTCTTTTATTTGCAAACTGCTTTTTTTATAAGGTCTTGCTGGTCTGCAGGAAGACTATGGACCGACTCAAGAACCTTTCCCACGGTATTATCAAAAACATACTCTTTAGCCTGTTGAGCTGATTGAGATGCAATATCGGTAGCCGACTGCTGTGCAACACCCAACACGCTCTCAACTCCCTGCTGTAGTTTTTCCGCATACGGTTTAACGTATCTTTCCATGCCTGAATCGACAGTTTTTTGTATTGTTTCAACTCCAAGAGTGCTTCCTACTTCAATAGGTTTTTGTTGCGACTCTTTCTCTGCTTGGCTGGCGATAAACGGTACGACGGTAAATCCAAGAAGGAGGAGGAATATGAGAAGCGTTGGTTGCCAAACTGGTACTTTCTGTACTGCAATTTCTTCTATTTCTTTTAATTTCATACCTCAGTTATACCACATAAAATCACCAATGAGCCAATGATCAATGACTAAATACAAATTTTTAACGAAAAAATACTAGTCTTATTTTCAATTGGTTATTTGACTTTGGTGATTTGTAATTCTGTTATGGGGGGGATCCTGAAACAAGTTCAGGATGACCCAGAGAGAACTTTACAAACTTTATGAACTTTATAAACTTTATAACTTACTGATATAATGGGTAGTTATTGGTGACTGTAGCTCAACCTGGTTAGAGCGTCGCCCTGTGGAGGCGAATGTTGCGGGTTCAACTCCCGTCAGTCACCCCAAGAGTTTTCCCTCAAAGCAGGCTCCCTGAATAAATTGATTGAAGTTGTTGATAAGTATTTTGAGACGTTGTATTTCATTTATATAAAGTAAATAACCCGTCATTCTCAGGTTGTTTTAAGGTAGAGTTTCTATACTCTATGTAGGCGGACAAATATTACAATCAGATCAACAGCAGTACTCCACTTAACACAAATAAAGTGCCAATTACTTTATTTACAACCTGCTCCCTTTCTTTTAAAAATACATAGGAAAGGATTACCACAAATACCACGCTTGTTTGAGAAATAGTTGCGATAAGCGAAGCCTGACCGCCTGATTTATATGCCGTATATGCAAATAATGCAGATAATGCATAAAAGAATGAACAGATAAGCATCTTCCCTATTTTGTGCTTTCCCACATACTGCGGTATTTCCCGTATCGAGCGTAAATCAAACAAAAGAATCGTAAATGCAGGCAGTAAAAATGCAATAAAAAGATAAGAAGGTATCGTATTGTAACGCTTCACCAAAAATACATCGTTTACAAATGCGAAACCATAAAAGAATGCTGAGAGTATTGCATACACGTGAGCCTTTTTGAGTCGAAATGTGTGAATATTAATATTTTGCAACACTAATACTCCGACAATAATAAGCGCTATTCCAAGCATTCCCTTTGGAGTCAGTCGCTCACCCAAAATAAGTACCGATCCAATAACCGACCACATGGTACCAGACACCATAATTACCGATACATCACTCGCATCGGCCTTTTGGAAAGCCTTAAATAGCATTACATTTGCAAGAGCATAAAAAATGCACATAATAACAACATTGAGCCCTAAGTCTGACAAATTGGGGAATTCCCACGTTTTGGTTATCAATACATAGGTGAGGAAAAAAAGCGCGATTAACGTTTGAAATACAAATCCAAATGCATAGGGATTACTTTTTTCACCCCGAAGAAGAACTTTTTGCAAAATACGACTTACCGAAGCAGTTGCCACACTTAAGACCGATAGAATAAGCCAATTCATGTATGAAGTACAGAATATTTTTTTATGTATACCAACACATCATCGTGTACAATGCCATTTGAGAGCACTATTCCATTAATATCTTTATCATAGCGCTGATCATTTCCAAAAAGATCCGTTACTTTCCCTCCTGCTTCTTCCACCAGTATCTTCATTGCAGCCGCATCAACAAACTTTCCTTTGGTACCGGGAAATACATTTGCTTCACTTTTTCCTGATGCAACTAAGCATCCCGATCGCACCGTTGAACCAAGGTGAAGAATATAAGTTTTTGTGTCTATTGACAGATTATGGAGGGCGGTATCCACGTCGTAAATACAACTTCCCCACCATTCCATCATAATTGAGGCGGTTGACCCCAATTTCTTACTACTAACGTGGAGACGTTTTCCATTAAGATAAGTTCCTTTTCCCTTTTCGGCAGTATACATAGCGTCAATAAACGGATCATATACCACACCCAGCACTGGCACACCCTTATCCACCAACGCCAGTGAAAATACCGAAAGGGGAATGTGCTTCGTAAAAGGAATGGTACCGTCAATAGGATCACATACCCACACCATATTAGATGTGTTGTCATTTCTTCCCTCTTCACCAATTACCGACATTTCAGGATAACGTTCTCCCAATCTCTTAATAACAAATGCATTTATCTTCTCATCAGCAATAGTTACCGGCGTCGCGTCTGCCTTTATCCGGACTGCGTTGGGAGCATGAAAATAATGTTTCATAATCTCACCAGCTTCCCGAGCTATCTCCTTAGCGTTTATTAAGTATGTACTCATCATAGGAATGTGCTCTTTGAAATGGTTACCCGAGCACGACCATTCGTATTTGAAAATAAAATCTCTTTACCTGTGGCATAACCTAGGAGTTCCGCAGCAAACAAGCCTGGACTTACATCTGATGATGATTCAGATGTCAGATCTATTGGCGGGGGTACCGGCCTGTTAAGAAGTGACTCGTATCTTTTAAATCTCCCCGGGGTTTTGATGTTATTTAGTATGGTGCCATTAAAAACTATGGAACCGTCAGCCTCTATGCCCCATTCTATATCCTTACAATCTCCTGAGAATTTGTTTGCCACCGTATATGCTATCAGCGCATCTGCACCATCTATATCCATATCAATATGATCCTTTGATTTTGGAATATATTTACTTATCACATCCCCCAACTTAAGACGTTTTGAACGCAGTGCATCCAGATCGATTTTATTTGGAATTTGCATGAACCGAATAAAGTCAACATAACATGCAGTGAGATCGGCGGCAACTGGTATATAGTCAATATTTTTTTTAATAGATTCAAGATTTTCCAGTGCCATAGGACGAAGTCTTTCTTCAACTTGAGTATCAATTTTTTCCCTCATTGCATCCACTGACTGCCTATATCTCGTTGAAACCCCTTCACTTATCACATACTGCTTTAACATATTCATTGTGTCTATTAATTCTTGCAGATTGCTCGTATTGGCGTTCCCCCGTTGCGTAAATACATCAAGTGCAGCAACGATATCTTTGTCTGATTCCTGGATTAGTCCTGGTAGCAGGCGCAAAAAATTAGTACCTGTGGGTAAGTTTCCCATATCGTGAAATAGAAATGCACGATAATCTGTATCTGATAGTCCTCGCAACACATCGTGATTCATGTGGAATCTGAAGTCGTTCAACCTAAACTCTGGACTTTTGTTAGGCATTACGTAGTTACTATTGGTTTGTGGTTCTGTCATACGCACCATAAGTTCTTGTCTAAATGCCTTTGAATTTCATTTTTGAAGACCCTGCATGTTTAAGGATATCCGACTGAAAGACATGTGTAATTTTTTCTTTTTCCTCATATTTCTCCTCTGCAAATCTTACTAGTCTTGTAAGTAATTCCGGCAACTCTACTCCGCTTGCTTTCCAAAGATGATGATAAATGGTGCCAGGAAGAGTGTTTATTTCGTTTGCATAGAATTTCTTCGTTTGTTTGTCATACAAAAAGTCAACCCGGGCAATACCAGAACATCCAACAAGTTTGTATGCGGTAAGTGCTGTTTCCTGAATTTTTTTTGTAGTCCCCTCGTCAATTCTAGCCGGAATAATAATGTTATTTTTGGATTTCCCAAGTTGTGCACCGCCATCATCTAAGTATTTGTTTTCATACGAAAATACATCGTCACCAAATACCGACTCCTGCAGCTTTGAGGGCGTAAGTGTGTCGTTTCCAATTACACAGCAGGTAACATCCATGAGGTTTTCAATACACACCTCAACAATTACTTTTGTGTCGTAGTGGCATGCAACATCAACAGCAAACTCAAGATCTTTTTTTGTTCGAGCCTTTGAAATGCCAATTGATGATCCAAGTCGCACTGGTTTTACTATTACCGGTAAATGAAGCTTTGTATCAATGTCTGCAAGAATCGTAGACTTATTATTTTTCCATTCCTTTTTCGAAAAAAATATAAAATCGGTTGTCGGGATGTGTGCTGATTGATACAGCTGTTTGGTCATCGCTTTGTCCATCGTCACAGCGGAAGCAGGGACACCGCAACCTACATAGGGTATATTTATCATCTCGCATAATCCCTGAAAGGTGCCATCTTCACCGTTTTGACCATGAAAAGCCGGAAACGCTACGTTTATCGTTACTGTTTTACCAACAAAACCCTTTTGCTTAAATACCATTTTCCCCCGCGACGCTTCCATATCTAGACACCATTCCGCATCGTGGTGTGAGGCACCACTTCCCGAAGTAAAGCGACTCAACTGACCATATTGTTCACCAATATGCCATGCTCCCTTTTTGTCTATATAGACTGGTATAACAGGATATCCAAGTCCTTTTAATCCTGAAATAATAAGCTGACCGGTAATAATGGATACGTCATGTTCCGGATTTCTGCTTCCAAAGAAAACGCCAATAGTCTTGTAGTTCATAAAGTTTGTAAAGTTTATAAAGTTATAAATCAAGGCTGCAATGTTTTTATAAACCCGGACAACATGCGGGAAATATCTTTTGATTGCAAGTATAGACTATCGAATTGAGCTTGTGTAATATACTTGAGTTCTAGCGCAAAATATAACAATGAACGAACCTCAGCACTTGACCCTTTTGCAATATATAAAAATTTTACAAATTCCCTATTGCCACTACGTTCATAACCTTCGGCAATATTGTTACAGATGGATATTGATGCACGTTGAATCTGGTCCTTGAAAGAAGAATCCTTACACTTGGTAAACAGTGAGTAAATACTCAACGAAAGCGACTTTGCTTTCTGCCAAATCACTATATCTTCAAAGGTTGTTATCTTCGATAGCATACCCACTTTACAACTTTACAAACTTTATAACTTTATAACTCACACATAATTGTCTGGCCAGTCGTTTTGAAAGAGGATCACATCATTTGGCTTAGCAAAATCGTTCATATGCGAATATACGTCCTCAGAGCTCGTATACTCGAGAATATTTTTTTTGTTAAATTTCGCCTTCAAAAGTCCTTCTTTGATATGGGGTGTAACGCTGTTTTTTACTAATACAACTACATCTGCAACCGAGGCTAGTTCTTTCCCAATCTGGCGATGAACTGCTGCCGACCGCCCACCCATCTCAACAAGTCCTGGGGTAATATATACTTTTCGCCGATCTGTATACCGAGCAAGTACAGAAATTGCCTCAGATACACCGTCAGGATTACCATTATAGCTGTCGTCGATAATGAGCATATTATGCTGTCCGTAAATTGGCTGCAATCTATGATCTATGGGCACAATGCCAGCTGCGCCAATGCGAACTTCTTCTTGCGTTAAACCAATTCTGCGCGCCACGGCATCTACCCCGTCCATAACGGCTCCTGCATAGTCGCCTAAAAGCTGTGTTTTAAGCTGTGAAGGTCTTTTTTTTGTATAGATATGAATATTTTGTCCTCTGACAAATGTTTTGTAGTTATCTCGCACATGAGAACTGTCACCGTTTAAAACAAGTAAACCCGATTCCTGCATGTTTTCAGCCAATTCAAATATAGTGGCAATAGTCATGGCAAGCGAGCCCATTCGTTCAAGATGTGCTTCGTTAATACCCGTGATGACTCCTATTTGGGGCTTTGCAATAGAACAAATGTGTTTAATATCCCCGCGTTGATACTCCCCCATTTCTACAATGAAAACCTCAGTTTGTGGTGTTAAATCATTCAATACAATCCGGGCAATTCCGACTGGCGTGTTAATGTTTCCTGGCGTTGCGATAGTCTTATATTTTTGACTAATTACTTGTCGAAGTGCTTCTTTCATTGTGGTTTTTCCATAACTCCCAGCCACCCCTATTACCGTAAGATTAGTAAGCGTTGCCATTTTGCGTTGTGCGCGTGTAATGACTAGCTCTTTTGAAAATAAATCTATAAACGAAATCACAATGACAGAAACTGAAATCCAGATACCTGAAAAATACAACGAACCAAGAAAAATGGGGAGAACAAAAAAGGGATTGCGCACATATATAAGGAGCATTGCCGATATCACTCCCAAACTTACCGTTGTTATTAATAGTATTTTTGGAGTCCAAGCTAAATCCTTTCTTCGTTTATGTAGCGGTATCCATTTTTTCCGCACAATGTTCCAAAACCGAAATAGGTCATATTCTTCAAGCTGCAGTAAATAGAGATGATGATAGAGATATGCGAATGGATTAATTCTTTCCATAGAGATGTGACACAAACTTAATCACAGCATTTTGAAACTCCGTTGGCTTATCTATAAATGAATAATGTTTGGCCCCCTCAATCATACATAGTTCAGAGTTTTTAATGTTTGAGTGGAAAACATGCGCATCTTCGGGTGGCGAATACTCATTATCATCATCACTCCCCCACACAATGAGAGTTGGCTTAGTTATTTTGGGAAGATCAAAAGTGATGTGTTCTTGAATGATGTTAATAAAAATTTGGCGAAGTTGCGGTTCAGCAACATAATCATCCGACCCAAATAATCTCAGGAGTTTGTTACGTGTGGGTTGCATAAAAGGCGGAGAAAAAAGGGGTCTTAGTGTTTGTGCGGCTTTAGATTTGAGTTTTGTAATAAGAGAAGCATGCGGTAAACCTGATGAGTCTACAAGAATAGTGCCGATAAGCTTGTCGCTTTGAAGGATTGCGTTTAATTTAACCGCTACTTTACCGCCAAACGAATGGCCAACTAAAATGTAGTTTTTCAAGCCGAGTTTTTGCGCGAATGCATCAGTAAATTCTGCATATTTTTGCGTTGTAAACGGTTCTTTGGGCATTTCTGTCTTACCAAAACCAGGCATATCAAGAAAATAAAGAGCGTATCCGGCTTGAATCATACGATCAACAGCCTTAAACCAAAGCGTACTATTTGAACCCCAGCCATGTAAAAAAACGAGAACTGGACCGTTACCCGGAACGTAGTAATATGTGGAAAGCAGATCGTTTACAACCACCTGCTTTTCTTGTATTGACATACCCTATTGTACATAACCGTATGCCGTGTCGCTTGTAACTTTTTAACATGTGGCTTATAGCTATTCGACTTTCAGACTTAACAGACTTTATGAACTTTGCACCTTCCCATGTTACAATTGAGCTCACACACATGTATAAAACTGCCATTATCGATGTTATCGGCATACACACCCATAAAGAAGACGCTGTACGGGAGTTAACAGAGCTAAAATCGCTCATTCGCACATTTGGTGGCATCGACGTTGTACATCATATGCAACATCGCACCCAACCTGACAAACGCACTTTCATTGGTTCAGGAAAAACACGCGAACTCCTCGAAAGTGTGAAAGCTAAAAAATTAGACATTGTCATTATCAATGCAATTGTTAAACCGACTCAGATTTTTACACTTACTAAGTTTCTCTGGCAGGCAAACCCCAATATCGAGGTATGGGACCGGATTGATCTCATCCTCCATATTTTTGAGAAGCATGCAACAACCGCTGAAAGTAAGCTTCAGATCGAAATCGCAAAAATGGTACATATGGGTCCGCGAATATCAGGTCTTGGCGGTACCCTGTTTTCCCGACAGTCAGGCGGTATTGGAGGACGCGGACAAGGTGAAACCAATACCGAGCTTATGAAGCGGCATTGGCGCACACTCATAAAAAATAAGAAAGAAGAACTTAAAAAGTATGCCGATAAACGTGAAACTCAGCTTGCACGACGAAAAAGCTTAGGCATTAAACACGTTGCGCTGGTAGGATATACCAATGCGGGCAAAACCACACTTTTTAACGCATTAACGGGCAAACAAAAAATTGCACAAGATGCCCTTTTTGTAACACTTGATAGTATTGTCGGTAAACTTCCGAGTAATCAAGGTGAAAAAAGCATATTGGTCTCTGATACCATTGGATTTATCCAAAATTTGCCCCCTTCACTCATTGAGACGTTTAAGTCAACTCTCATGGATGTTGTTAACGCCGACCTTATTCTTCATGTGATAGATGTTTCGGACCCAAAACGTGAGCGAAATATTGAGGTAGTGCGGGAGATTTTGTCAGAAATTGGAGCAGTAACACACCCCCAAATGATTGTATTTACAAAATCCGATAAACTCCCCGAGAAAGAGTGGGGTCAGTTTTCAACTCTTAAAAAGCAGTTTGCATTTCTCCGACCCATTTTTATCTCTTCTACTGAGTCGATCAATATCGACAAACTCCTGACCGTAATCAAAAATACCGTATAGTATACTATCTTCCTATGGGTGTTGAGAGCGTCAGAATACCGCATATTCAAATAAATGGAGTTCACACTGATGTGACTAGACCATCCCATCATAATCCTGAAGGTTCCATTCTAACCAAGCTCCAAGACGCATATGATCAGAGTCATGTTGTCATTTCTTCAAAACCGCACGTATCAATTAGTATTCCACCCCCTCTTCCTCACCATCCAAATGGAAGCGAGGTAATCTGGCATGCATCAGTCGGAGATAATCAAGTTCAACCGTGGAATAATCCAGAGGGATGGTTCCAATTAGCTCAAAACAAGGAGTATCTTGATGCGGTACAGGAACACGTACTGGCGGAGACTGGATAGGGCAACTCTGTGTATTTTATGTTCGGATGGTCTCCTCTCAATTATAACCCCCCTCTTGGACTAATGCGCCAATCTGCACAAACCCAAATCCGCCCCCATGAACATGTGAGACCCTCACTTGAAACTATACCTGTTACTGATCATATAATGCTCACCCCTGATGCAGATTCTGAAACGCTTCGAACATTTTCAATATGTATGGACTTTGGGTCTCCTCTCATACGAAAACATTTTGCAGAACTGAAAGACTTTTCTTCGCGTGAACAAACATGGACCCAGTTTGATGGAGCAGTTGTGCGACATGCATATGGTTTTTTAACTCTTCATGATGCGCTAAATCAGCTAGTTATAATGCATACAAGACTTCATCCAACCTGGAAAAAAGAGATGCTCCAATTGTATGATGCGCACCAAGACGAATTTGCAGATCCCACTGCAGAGAAATTTAGATCACTTCTTCTGTTTCCCCCGGGAGTGTCGGCATCTGCTTTTTTTCCCAATGCAAAAGACAGACGGATAATGGGGCTTGCATCTCTGACGGTCCTCAAGCAGTGTGGGTAAGTTTCGGGACACCACTTAATAAAACAACTACAGTGGATGGGATTTGGTTGGATAGGAAGTGAGTAAAAAAACGCGCGGAGCCTTCGAAACTGCTCTAGTGACTCCGCTGCGCTTAAGTTGCTTCTTTTGTTATTTTGCTCTGTGCTTTTTTGTCTATTGTCTGTAATGTTTGTATTGTGTCTTTTTTTGTCTTTTCGTCTTTTGTTGACTTTGAGACTTTTGAGACTTTTTGACTTTCAGACTTTTAGACTCTTTTCTCCTCGCTTTCAAAACGTTGTCCTATTTTAGCTTTAAACTGTTCCGTTTAGCTTTTTTGTTGAAACTCTGTGTATAGAGTTAATTGTTTGCTAATTGGGTTATTGTACTTTTGGTACCTCTTTGCGGGTGACCTCAAGCGGTTTTGTTTTTAGCTTTTTAAGACTTATTTCGTAAGCGTTGGTTGCTTAGAGCTAAGTACTATATATTTCTAGTTGTAAATTTAATTTAACTTATAATAAATTGATAACAATTTCAATGTAATACAATTTTTTTCTTTTGTCAAGGGGTATTTTATCTTATAGTTAAATTACGCAGGACTTATGAATAGTTCATTCGTTTAAACGATTGAACTTTTTTGTTTTCTTCAGTATAGAATTCGTTCTCACCCCAACTATCGATATCCTTTTCAGATATCGGGGTTGCAATTGCCCACAACACATCAAACACCGATGTAAGTGTTTTTGCCAATTGTGAACTTTTTACAATCATTCCCCACGCTTCATTCTCCTGAGCGCATACAGCACGCACGGTATCTGCGAGTATTGAGATATCAAGATGAATTGCAAATGCTGGATTATCTAAGGCTCGAAAATTATGTAGAACAATATAATCCTTGTTACGACGATACTGATACGCAAGCACATGCCTCGTCCATTTGTTGAGCACAATAAGCGACTTTATGGACATATTGGTAGTTCCCTTCTGAGCCAACCCACCATCAACATCCTTATTAATCAGCTTCTTTCCCAGTGTGTCCATGGGCATTAAGCTTTCATACACACGCAAGGTATCATTTTTTGTAGCAGCAATGGTTTGATTCATCACCTGTTTTGCGCCTTCTATGCCTGGGTAAAACTGAAAGTTTGTGTTGGTTACGTGTTTTGAGTATTCGCCTTTGAGAAGAGGGAGAATATCGACCAGTTCAACTTCAGTACGTGCAAGCTTTTTGCGCTGTTCAAATACCATATCGCGAAGTGTTGAGGGATTTTTTGCAATTATCCAGGTCTGTTGTTTTTCGAGACCCTGACTTTGTTCTACTGTAATAAGCCCTTTTAGTGCAAGGTTCAGCATGATGTCATATACTGTGGTTCGAGGTATGCCTACAGCTTTTGCGAGTGCATAAGGGGTTATTTTTACATGCTTTATCGCCTCTATATATACTTTGCACTCATTTTCCGACAGTCCTAATTTTGAGAGTACCGAATAAACATGCTTCATATATATTTATGGCAGTCTCATCTCACATCCCCTTTTATGCGAGACGGTGTACATCGTTTTTCCGTTCCTACCAAATGCTGCCGCACCTTCATCACGGTCGTCTAAAAGGGTATTGTGTTCGAGACTGCAAAATGTAACATCGCTACAGTTTATCACTGTCGACACTGTCCGTCAACTTTGACAATATTTACTTACTCGCTTATACTATGCGCTACTATGATCAGACACATCCAAAAAACCATACGTCCTGCGTTTCTATTAAGCCTTTCGGCTGCATTTTTGTGGGCATGTCAAATTGTTATTTTCCGCTATCAAATAACCGTTGGTGAAAATCCCTACACACTTGCACTCTGGTCGACCGCGATAGAGCTTCCGTTCTGTTCGTCAGTGCTTGTTCGTAAACGTACCGAGTTTGCCAAATTGAGCCTGCGTACAGTCGCAGTGTTTGGACTTATCGGATTTGGAGGTAGTATTGCAATCGGCCTTATGGAGAACTTAGCTATCGCCAACACGACAGCGACAAACTTTGCATTTCTCATTCGTACAGTTGTGTTATTTACCATACTTTTTTCTGCACTTTTTTTAAAGAACCAATTACCCGTAAAAAAATGATTATGGCGGGCACAATTCTTGCTGGCGCTTATTTTCTTAATATTCAAAACGGTTCATTTAATTTGAGATTGGGTGATATATATATCCTTATCGAAGCGGCTTCTATAGCCTTTTTTACCAATATTCTCGTTAAAAAACTCGTCACTCGTCTTGACCCCGACTTTACTGCAGGTGCAACATTTGTTGCGGGTACCATCTTTCTTGCTGTGGTATTGTGGATTCAAAAAACACCACTCCTTTTAAATAACGTATGGTTGCTTATGCTCTATTCGTTATGTAATGTGGTATTTGCTCGTATAAGAAATCGAGCTTTCCAACATGCCACTTCGACGTTTGTTACCATGATAATGTCATTTACACCTGTGTTCGTATTAATTATTTCGTCAGTAATTCTTGGCGAGCGTATGACTATAATACAATTATTAGGGGGTGGACTTATTGTTCTCACCGGATTTATGGCTGAGTACTTAAAAATATGAATATTAATCCATTTTCCAAACGTGTAATGCAGGTACCGGACGCGGGTATTGGCTCAATTATGTACTACGCTCGGCAGTTTAAGGATACTATTTCACTAGGTCAAGGAGCCCCAAACTTTCCTACACCGCAATGTGTGTATGACGAAATTCAAGCTGCATCAAAGACCGATAAAAACTTAGGGATGTATAACACGGTTAATGATGTATACCATCTTAAGCTTAAAGAACTACTCGTACAAGAGTTTGAAAAGGATTATGGTTTTCGACCAGATCCGAATGATTTTTATCTTACTGTGGGAGGTATTGGCGGTCTATATGCAACTATTATGGCTTTAGCTGAAAAAGGAGATGAGGTTGTGTTTATGGATCCTAGTTATCCTCTTCATCTTTCTCAACTTGCGCTTGCCGAGGCAACTCCCGTGTTTGTCCCCTATCAAGAAGAATTGGGTTGGCGGCCAAACATGGAGTTGTTACGAAAAAAGATTACCAATAAAACCAAGGCAATAATTCTCACCAACCCAAATAACCCGACAGGAACTATTTTGAACAAAAATGAACTTGAAGATCTATCTGATATTGTTATAAACAATAATATTTATTTGATTTTAGATGAAGCGTATTCTTATCTAACTTATGACTCACCGTTTGCGAGTCCCATGTCAATTGAGCGTCTCCGTGATCGCATAATCCTTAGTAAAAGCTTTTCAAAAGAGTTTGCCATGACGGGGTGGCGTATTGGATATTTATGGGTAAAGCAACCCGTTCGAGAAAAAATTCATAACGTACATTTATATTTTTCTATAAATCCCGCAACCATATCTATTGTTGCGGTAACGGTTGCACTCAGTCATCCTGAGGTTCGTAAGGCAATGTAGGAGTATCGAGAAATAATAGCAAAGAGCAGAACGGCCATCATCGAACGAATGTCAAATTTGAACCATATCTTCCAATTTCACAAACCACAAGGTGCTTTTTATCTTTTTCCCAAAATACTGGATGGGACAGATTCGATTACATTTGCAAAAAAACTTATCGAGAAAACGGGGGTTATTACCATTCCGGGAGACAGTATGGGTCCGAACGGCAAAAACCACATCCGTATTTCATTTTGTGCCCCGCCAGAAATAATAAATAGGGCGTTCGACCGCCTAGACGAGTATTTTAAAGTACAGTAATATGTTCATTCGTTTAAACGAATGAACTTTTTTATGCCCATGTTCAAAACTCTGATACAATTGAGTCTGTGATTCATACGTTGCGACTAATACTTATTTACATTGTTACAGCAATCCTTTATGGGTGCGCTATAGTGCTTTTCTCCTCACTTTCTAACTTTGACACCGACTCATATGTTAAGATAGGCACACTCACACGCAGCGGTACCAACGTGTATCCTGATCCAGCAATAAGCAGACACCCGTACTTGCCATTTTTTCTCTATTTCGAAGCAGCGGCGGTATATTTACATTCAGTAACCAACGTGCCGGTCAGCATTTTGCTCAAGATATTTATTAGCCTTTTTCACCTCTTCTCAATCTATTCGATTTATCAGCTCAGCAAAAAAAACGTAAAGACTACCCTTTTTTACGCACTAAATCCAATTTCGCTTTTGATTATTACATTCCACGGGCAGTTTGACATTATTCCGCTCTCGTTGCTCTTATTTTGCATACGTCTCGTGAAGCAAAAGAAATACAGTGCAACTCTTTTCCTACTATCTCTTGCAGTAACCATAAAAACGTGGCCATTGTTGTTTGTCATCCCTTATTTGAGACGAATTCCCTATAAGTACTATCCCATCCTATTACTCGCGCCAATCATGGCTATTGGTGTATATTTGTACTTTTTCGATACGCACCTATGGTCTATTATTCGCGTTCTACTGGTCTATCAAGGTGTTCAGGGAGTTTGGGGTTTTGGGGCTTTACTTTCATATTTTTCCATTCCCAAATTGGGAACACTCATCGCGAAGGTACTTTTTGTAATGGTAATGATGGCAATTGCTTATCGACAAAAAAAGACTACGCTTACTGAGGAAGTAACATCACTCATGTTGCTATTTTTTGTACTAACACCTGGATTCGGCATTCAGTGGTTCATTTGGCTTGTGCCATTTCTTTTTGTATCGAAAAAACCGTTTATCGGGATGCTCTCAATACCCATTATTATTGCATTAATTATTTCTTATACAACATGGCTACCTTCGTTTAGCGCTTCACAAATTCTTGCTAATAGCGCGCTTATGGCTCTGTATCCTCTATTTTTTGGATACTATTTTGTTCAGCTATTCTTTCGGAATACATCAAAATTATGAAAAAGGTAGTAGGTATTGTTATTTTTATTGGAGTTACTCTGTAGTGTGGAGAGATTGCATTGCACATTATCTTTGTGCGTATGGGCGCACTTTCAAACTAGTCAAACACTCATGAATTTGAACTTGATTCTCATCTAATTTACCGGGGAATAAAAAATAAAACATACATAGTTATCACAGAAGAGTACACCGAAAACGTAACCACAAACTCAAATGGTTTTCGCAATTCTGAATTTAAGCCAAAAAAAAGGGCGGACATCGTATTGTGGTTGTAGGAGATTTGTCGTCCCAACTGGATGTATGGTGCACGGTGGATACAAAATCATTCACCCTCTTTTATTCATACAAGCTATCTTTTTAGTTTTGGTGTTTTTTGGGTGTCACAAATTCCCTTTGTGAGTAATAAACCGAGCAAGGACTACGACGTTCTAATTCCGTGGGCAACTGATAAGCTAACTACTCAAATTCGGACAATTCAAAAAAGAACTTTGGAACAAAATATAAAACTTGTAGTCGCCATACTTCCTTATCCTGATATTTTTATCCAAAACAAAATGGGAACTATTGGTAAGGCTCATTTACATGCACTCAATATGGCAATAAATGCGCTACAAAAAGAAAGGGTATCTATTGTAGATCTTGGTGACATAATAGTAAAAGAAAATACACTTGACTGGCGTTTGCTGTATTTCAAAAAAGATTATCATCCGAATGATTTTGGCGCTGTGCAATTTACATCTTACTTAGCCGATAGAATCTCTGTTTTTCTTCCATTACACTAATACTATGCCGAGAAAATTCCGGTATTACTTTTTTATATTAACTTCTCTTTGCGGAGGATATAAAGTCTCATCATTTTTAATATCAAAACTTTTTATCGGAGCTATCCCTAAACCTACATAGAGTGTATTTATTGAACCAACTCCGGCATCGCCTCCAGTAACTTCCAATCAAGATTCAATCTATACTCCTATAAGATTTTTTGACGCTGCTCCAGCACCTACCGCTCCCCTCGCGCCTACAGAGCCTCCAACCCCAACTCAAATACTGCTGCCAACTAGCGCTCCCATCCCAACATATTCACCACCGCCAACCGTTGCCCTTTCATATTCTGCACAGCCAACACAAGTTACTAAGCCTACAAAAACCTCCAAACCAATTACCCCCGGAGCCAACTAACGCTCCACCTATAATAGATCTCCCAAAGGTGGACGGAGACCCTCTCAAACAACCATGGTATGGTTCTAAATCACTGGCATGTTACACAACAGAGCATATGATTGAGGTTTACGCCAACAGAATTACACCAAACGCCTGGTTTTAAAAATGTCCAAGCATCTCTCAAATCACAAATGGTCTCAACTACCCTTCTTGGTCGTTCTATCCAAATCCACAAAAAAGCCCTTCCCGCTTACCAGGCTGTTTCAAAAACACTTGACCAATACAAGGTTGATAGTTCGACTTACAAATTTCCAAGTAAAACGTACAAAATTAAAATGTGGGTGGATATATCTTTCGGTGTAATGTAAATGCAAGTACAAGTGGCAAATGTGATACGTGCGCTGAAGGCTGTAAGCTTTCTCCTCACTCATTTGGAATCGCAGTTAATATTAACTACGAAGAAAACTGCAACGGGTGCAAAAACTACGATATGCCCAAGGAAATATATGAAACGTTTGAACTATACGGGTTTCGATGGGGCGGACACTATCCCCTGCTTGGCTCTACCATTGACGCAATGCATTTTGAGTATATGCGGGATTTATGTGATGGGGTGTGACATACAATCTTATAGCCCAATTATTCTTTTTGCTTCTTGCAGTATTTCTTGTATTTCATGCCTTGATACATTTGCATATGGCTTGAAACGTACAACTGACCCCGAAGATGCATCTTCTTCGTGTTGTTGACTAACCAAATCCACCCATTCTTCTTCTGATATTTTTCTGAGCAATCCTCAGGTAGTTATAAACGTCATCCTATCAAATTGTTTATTGTTGAGTGTCCCCATCCAGTCACCTGCGTTAATTGTTAATCGTTCAGGAAAATGACGGTCTCCTACAAGGTACAATACCGCATATGCAAGAATAATATTCCTTTGTTGTTGGACAAGCGCCTGATATTCTGGATAGTGTTTTTTATTTTTTCTACTTCACGACTTATTTCCATTTTGTGTTTTAACCTACTAATAGTTTGAGTCAATATTTCATTTTCACGTTCCATTTTTGGATCGAGAGGTATGGCATAACTGTATACCGGCACTGATCCATATTCAAAGCCTCTACCCTTCTGTTGTAAATAGAGCGGAACTTCGTTTACATGCAGTTCCCCTAAATCTTCGAAAGCGGTTGTATATACTCCGTATTCTTTACCCATTTGTCGTGTATGAGTGAATCCTAATGGAGTATCGACATTGAAGTGGTCTCGTATATATCGCGCTGTTGTGAAAAACGGTTACATAAAAAAGAAAGATTTTGGAAATCACTCTCTGCAATGGCTCCTAGTGTAAAATGATGCTCATATGTTGCTTAAATATCTTTTGCGTATCGGGACACATACGATACAAAGTGCCGTAATTCACTATCCGTTTTTACGCGATATAGTAGATGAAGAGCAAATGTGCCTAACTGAAGATTGCACACATCTATTTCCGAAATAGTGCCGGTTAGTTTTAATTTTGAAAGGGTATCTTCAAGGAGATTATTATCATCAAACAGATTTAACGCGGTGGGCACAATCTTATCTAAATCAATAATTGGCTCGCCTTTTTCAAAGAGTGGAAGGAGCTGCCCCCCATAATGTTTACATCTGCCCTTTTCGCCGGGTTATCTATCAATTCAATGGTGCGAAAACGTATGGGTACGTTGAGTCGGGGTATCACTCTTTCCATCGTAACAGGAGATGATAGTTTCAACAGTTGTTCTGGGCGAGCCATAGATCCTATATTATACAGTACAAATAATGTTTTATGCTATATTTAGCCCTTAATAAATAGTTTATTATTAACTTATAGTAAATATATGACTGTGGAACAAGTTAGGCCGCCAATCGCTTCGAAAATTGACGTACGACGTAATCCACTCACTTGGCTGGCAAAAGAATTTCAACTATATAAACAGCTTGATATGCTCGATGGCGCACTTTTTTTGATACAAGTGTTGCGGCACTTGCTCTTGACGAAACTTCTTATCT
>CAZLSE010000013.1:0-32220 GCA_964562055.1 uncultured Gammaproteobacteria bacterium | reverse complement strand
CCCCGAGACCTCGCTCCTCGCGGGCGGGAAGAAAGCCGAGGCGGGGCAATTCCTTTTCCCCAGAAAAATAGTTTGCCCCGCCGAGTCCAAATTAGTTTTCAGGATTTTCGTCGAAAAATGTTCGAACTTCGTCCAAAAAACACCGCATTAGAGCTTCACAACGATACAAAGTGAGTTGATAAAGCTCTTATGTCCGTCCGAAGAGAATATTCGTCTGCGTGGACGTAGACCACGAGACGAACATGAATGCAGGAGGGCTTCGCCAATATAACAAGGGTGAGGTAGACACCACTACGAAGAAGCAAGTACCCTTGGGACAAATCCCTCCTTCTCCGTCTTCGCTCGCTAAAAAGAGCTGCAGTACAAATTAATTTATTCGCTAAATTTCCATTCTTTGTATTTAATTTGAAGTTGTTGATTGGGATCGATAATCATCGACCATAATTTTATTTCTTCCATAAATTTTCTCCACGCCATTCCTTTCCCTTTATTTCTTTTTCTAAGTGATTGCACTCCTTCTGGATTGTGCATCTCATATATTTCTTCAACTGACAAATAGGATCCAGAAATACCGTATTCACACGCAATCACTGGTATACGTTTAGCGAGGTGGAACTCATCACTAACATATAAAATATTTCCCCATCCATGTTCTTCAATTTGCTGTTTTGAAACTTGGAGACTTGATGCGGTATTAACGGAATCTGTTTCCAAGATAATTGCTTGATCTGGAATGGTGACAGTGTTATGAGATAGCTCCATAACTTTTTCTTGCAGAAACTGAACTTCAAGATGAGGATCAACGCCTGGTTTTTGTTTGCCCACATGAAGAACAATTGTGTCGGTATATCCTGCAAGATATAAAAGTGCTGCTGCGGTAAGTCTCCCCTTTTCATAGGTGTTTGGCCCATATAAACCGGTATCTTTTTGTAATGCCATACCTGCACCCAAAACCGCAACAGCGTCAAATGGAAATATACCATTTACTGCTTCTGGCGGTTTGGGACAGTCAAGGGGTATCCCTATCTCGGCGGCAATGACATTTTTTGTAGTTTGATAATTAATTATCGGTAAAGAAGAAGCTCCAATTATTGCCATTGCAAGCATGGTATTAGCAAATGTACGAAATGGTTTCCTCTGCTCTTTTACCGTTTACTTTTCTAAGATAGAGTGCAGTCTTTTGTAATCTTCGTGAGTGTCAACCTCTACCCATTTGAGATCTGAAATATCTACAGAATGAAACGGGTGATTTTTAGCAACAAGAGTTGTATAGGTATCATCGTAATAATCCATATAATGGCTTTTATCTTTCAGTAATATTTCGAGTTCATCGAAAAAAGCTGTACCTGCCTGAACACCAATTTTCTCAATCCCAATTGATTCTCCATTGGCTTTATATTTATCAATAGTTTTTCCTACCTGGACTATAGCACCGTTGGGATCTGTAATCACTTTTACCTCTTCTTTATCAAGGTTAATTTTTGAGTCAACAAGGAGACAATTTGGATGAGAGTCCTTAATTAATCGATCAATGATTGCATATTCACAATACACATCGCCGTCGAGTTTTATAAAAGTGTCTCCGCACACATGTTGTTTCGTTAACCATAACGAATATGCTGTATTGGTTTCTTTAAAAATTTCATTATGGACAAATGTAAACGAAACAGAGGGATATCTGCTAGTTAAGAAAGATTTCAATCGTTCCTCAAAATAACCAATTACCACAACAAATTCCGTAATACCAGTTTTTATGAGGTTTTCCATCATATACTCCCCTAACAGCTTATGAGCTACCGGAAGAAAAAATTTAGGGCCAGTATCGGTAAGTGGGCGTATGCGCGAACCAATACCCGCTGCGAGAATAACTGCTTTCATATTATTTTCTAAGTGGTTTCAGGAGCTTTGAAGAATCTGTAACAATCTGATACCCTCGTTGTACCCATCTAAAAAGCGCAATAATAATTTGACTAACAACAAAAATAAATAGGACAATATCAAGTCTCTTAACTAACGCGCCGACTGCAGTAATAAAAGCAAATTCACCCTCATCAATAAAGAGTAAACTATAATTTGTTGCCCAAAATGCACGGATTTTATTCACAATATTTCCTTTCCTAAGCGTTTCAACAGTGGATAACACCTCTTTTTCATATACATCTTGATAAGTTGCGCACTTGTCTAAATAATTCTTATCTGCCATCGCCTTTTTTAGCACTGTTTCAAGTTTTATATAGTATCGAAAGGTGAAGAAAAATGCTGCAGTAAATCCAAGTACTATCGAAATATAATTATGATTTGCAAAATAATTTGAAAGACCAACTGAAAGCATTATTGCATAAATTTTCAATACATCTAACGTTTTGTCTAGATAATCACCCAAATCAGAAGTCATTTTTTTATACCGCGATAATTGTCCATCTAATTGATCGCCCATATATGCGACAACAAACATGAGTGCTGCTATGACATTCCAATAGGGTATTTGAATGACAATTAACAGACACGCACCAATATAGAGGAAAAACGAACTAATGGTAACTACGTTTGGAGTTATGAAGGAAATCTTCGCTACATACGGGAGCATGCGGCTTGTAATGGGGTAACCAATTCTGTCAACCCAATTCCCGAATACTGTGGATTTTTCAACTTTTTTTGCTTTTTCCACGGATGATATCTTTAAAAGATGTAATAAAGTAGTCAATATCTTTGTCTGTTAAAGCTCCGATGTTCGCAATTTGAAAGGCTTTCCCTTCCATGGGTCCTTTACCTCCATAAATGATGATATTTTTATCACGCAGTTTAGACATTATGGTTTGTACTGTGATACCTTTTGGCGCGTAGATTGTTGTAAGTACCGAACTCATATGGGCTTCTGGTATAACAAATTGCAAACCCAACACCTTAAAAACGGATCTTAATTTTGTTGCCCATTTTATATGTTTTTCTAAGTAGTTTGGTACGCCAACCGCATAAATATTTTTTAGCGCCTGATCAAGCGCCTGAAACGACTGTACAGCAGGTGTATTGGGTGTTTGTAGTTTGGAGTTCATGTAGTCAAAATATCTCCACAAGTTGAGGTAATAAGTGTCGTGCTTTACATCTTTTAATTTTTTGTATTCTGATACTTTTCCAATAACAAAAGAAGATCCTGGAAATGCGCCAACTGCCTTACCAGTTGCTCCTACAAGAAAATCGATTCCCCATTTTTCCATTTCGATATGTTCGGCTCCTACACTGCTTACTGCATCAACGATAAAAAGAAGGTTATATTTTTTAACCAACTGAGAAATGGATGCGACGTCATTGAGCATGCCGGTTGAAGTTTCATGGTGAACCATGGCCAATGTGTCAATTTTATGCTCTTTAATCATCTGCTCGACCTTACTTATAAGCATTGGATTACCCCATCCAAAATCGAGATATTTACATTCGTTACCGTGGTGACTTGCAAGTTCAAAAAGCCTGTTTCCAAACTCACCGTTTTTCAAAATAAGCATTTTCCTTGTTGTACCTAATACTGTAGATAATACTGATTCATTCGCCGCAGAGGATGACCCGCTAATTACCAACGACTTGTATTGTGATTTATGAGTAATATTCACCAAATCCAAAAGCTGACTATCAATACTTTTAAGAAGTTCTGAGAATTCAATCTCACGATGGCCGATATCGTAATCAAGGAGTACTTTTTTTACGTTTTCGTCCATGTTCACCGGGCCTGGACAGAAAAGAAGATATTTCATTTTTAAGGAACCATTTTACCAAAATTTCATCATAAACACAAGTTACGATGTAATTAATTGAACGATACTAATGAGACTTAGCTTTGATATACTGTATACCTCATGAACACTGAACGTTCTGCCAATTTGTATTTTGCCCGACATGGCAAAACTCACATGAATAGCATTGGGGCATTGCAAAGTTATACCGACACGAGGCATTCAACACTTACACCCGAAGGAAAGCATCAGGCTCATTCATTAAAAAATAACCTTGCAGATGTTTCTTTTCCCCACATGTATTCATCCCCCTATGTACGAGCACTGCAAACTGCCGAAATTGTAGCCAATAACTTGATGGATGTCATACCCGTCCCGGCACTCGTTGAGCGTAGTTTTGGAAAGTTAGAAGGCACGAGATATGCGGAAAGCATAGATCTGCGACACTCTTTTCTTGTTCATCAATCTGACGCAGACTTTCAGAATACATATGAAATCGAAACTGATAACGAGTTACGAAAACGCCTTATTCCTTTACTTGAAAAAATTGCCATTGCACATCTTGGTATGAATGCACTGTTTGTAACTCATTCAGGAATAATGCGATTTATACTGCATGAACTTATAGGATTGTCATATGAAGATTTAAAAGATGTAAATATTTCCGAAGCCTCACACATGCATATTCGCGCACATTTTACCGATACACAAATCACATACGAGCTTATGTCGACAAACGGAATTACAAATAAAGGTAGAGAGCTTAATAGTACAATAGGAGGATGAGTAACACCGTAAAACTTCGAATAATGGGATATACATCAGTAGTTTCTGCATTTCTGTTTGGCTTGAACGTTGCAATTCTTGGTTTAGTTCAACCGGGTTATAATCATTTCATCGATACGATTAGTGTTCTTGCTCTTGGCAAGTGGGGCTTTGTGCAGCAAATTAACTTTTCCGTTTTAGCTGCCGGACTTATCTCAATTGGAATCGGATTCAGTTTATTAATTCATAAAAAACATATCTCTCCCATTTCATTGCTGTTTTTTTTCTTTGCTGCATCGGTGCTACTTCTTATTTTATTTTCAGCCGACCCGGTAGATAGAACTACAGTAAAGCTGGTGCATATGAATACGTGGGAAGGCTTTTTTCATATCACGCTCACCATGGCAATTATTGCGCTTACTGCTCCTGCCGTTTTACTCTTATCACGGGGTATGAAACAAAGTGAGACTTTAAAACAATATATTCCCTATACAACAAAAGTGTTTGTATTGAATATGGTATTTGGCGGTTTGTGGTTTATCTTCCGACGTCTCGGAATTTTGTTTGAGTGGAAAGGATTGTGGCAAAAATTACTTGCGCTCAATGTGCTTATCTGGATGGCGCGTATGGGGCTGGTTTTTATAAAGCATTCAAATAAAAAATAATGATCAAAGGAATAATACTCGATGTAGACGGTGTACTTGTTGGCGGAAAAAAAGGGTTTAACTGGCCAGAACCGAATCCCGGTGTGATGAATGCGCTTACCAACCTTAGAAAACAAGGAGTTGTGGTAAGTCTATGCACCGGGAAAGGCACATTTGCAATTGACGCTATGGTACGAAAGGCGCATTTGGACAATCTTCATATTGGTGATGGAGGAGCAGTTGTAGTTGATCCAATCAACAAAGAAATTCTCCAACAACATTCTATTCCCCACCCATTAGTACACAAACTTGTCGATGCATTTCTCCGCTCAAATATATATGTAGAGCTGTATACTCCAGACGGATATTATGTACAAAAAAATCTTCTATCCGATAAAACCGAAAAACATACGAAGATTCTGTATAAAGAACCAACCATTGTTGAATCACTTAATGAATCAGCACACCATCTGTCTATCGTAAAAATTATGCCGATAGCAGATAATGAGATTGGCAAACAAAAAGTCATACAACTTTTTAGCGAGTTTGAAAAAGAACTAACGCTGCAATGGGGAATCCATCCTACAGCACTTCCCTATCAATTTGGCATCATTACCCAAAAAGGCATTTCAAAAAAACAAGCTGCACAAACAATCGCGCAACATACCGGTATTTCACTTGATACTGTGTTGGGAATTGGCGATGGTATGACTGATGGCAGTTTATGGAAATATGCGGATACGCAGGCGCCATGGGGAATGGTGTTGATGAGCTAAAAAAAATGGTGGGAACAAAAGGCGAAAAAGGGTATGTGGGTAAATCGGTTGATGAAAATGGTGTACTTGATATTCTCAGTCATTTTCAACTCATGTAAAGTGAGATTTATTCATTTTGATTAACACCGAGCTGATAGCGGTAGCGCCAAGGATAACAATTCCCAATCCGAAACAGAATTCGGCTAGATATCCATCCTCAAATGCCGATCCGATTACCACAGCGCCTATCACATACGGGATTTTAGAAAAGAGAGCAACGGTTGAAAGTGTTGTTGCGCGGTATGCGGAAGATATCTGCTCATTTACAAGAATTGATATCCAAGGACCGGAAAATTTGCCTGCAAAAGCAATGAGAAACATTGGTATGATTCCCCAATATCCAATAGGAAATGCTGAAAGCAAAAATCCAAGAACCAGCATTATAGATAAAATCGTTAACCCAGCTGTTGTCGAGAGTCTTTTTTTAATTGCAGGTAGAAATTGAATCAGGTATGCGCATCCAAGAGTGAGAATTGGCAAAATAATTGACTGCTCTTTAGCATAAAACCCGAATGAAGTTGCGATTTCGGGACGGATAATCCCCATGTATAGAGAAAATATACACCCAATAAAATAAACATAATATGCAAATATTTTCGCAATTCAGGGATAAATAGTTTTTTAGTACCGAGTGTAATTTTATTCAGGTAACCGCGAAGGGTAAATTTTTCTGAATCACTGAGAGGCTCAACGATAAGGAAAGCGGCTATAATCCCTGGAATGTAGGACAATCCCCATACAATATGCGGCAATCTTCAGTGGATATCATATAAGAATCCGCCAAAAAAATATCCAAACGCAGCTGCATAGGACATTACTAAATTTGATTTTGCGAGTACCTGTGAAAATAAATGGGTTTTACTCAAATTGACAAGCGAGTCATATGCTATTGCTTCACTGGCACCAGAGTAAAGCGCCCATCCAAATTGAGTTATCATGTACCCGACAAATATTTCCCATAAACTATTGCCGAACGCGATTAGAAGTATTCCCACAAGCGCTGCGACGTTGCTTACGATAAGCGTAATTCGCTTACCCAAAATGTCGGCTATTGCACCACTTGGTACTTCAAGTAAGACTGAAAATCCGAACCCTATCCCATCTACCCACCCCAGTTCTCCAAACGACATAAAGCGCCGCCAGACATACAACCAGTTACTAGACCCAAACCACAAGTCGGTAGACCCGGTAAGAACATAAAAGAGGATAATATTGCGCTCTTTACCGGGTTTAGACCACGAATAGAATGGCTATATTATATAATATTTTGTGTATATGAAAAAAATAAAAGCATTCTGGTATATTTTTAAGCGATCGCTTCTTGACCCTCTCTATTACAAAGAACTGCTCACCGCAACTTTTGGGTTCTCATATAAATATCTAGTGATGCTTCTTACTACCCTCGTAATAATTGGTCTTATTCCCCTAATCGGAATGTATATTGCAAACAGGTCCCAGATACCCAGCAAATTACAAGAGGTCCGAACTGCCATATCGTCACTCTATCCTGACGAACTTGAGCTTCGTGTGTCAAACGGCAAATTGTACACGAATGTAGAAGAACCCTATGCGATACCAATTCCAAAAGAGTGGGGTGATTTGGGTAAAAAAAACTTAATTTTATTTGATACATCCGCAACAGTGGAAGATTATCCCGACACAGATGCGTTTGTATTGGCAACTCGAAATGCACTGGTTTATCCTGATAGAGGATCCAATGCAGAAATACTAACTACAAGGGTATTTTATTTGCGCGAAATTACCAGAAGTGTATACCTTGACAAAGACAGATATGAAGATGTATTAGCCCAACTTGACCCATATATGCAAAAGGCGCCTATGGTGATTGACTGGGTGGTAATAATAAGCATCTTGATTGCACCTGCAATGGGTGGACTGTTGTGGTCGGCCGGTGTATTATTCGGTCTTATTTTTAGTACCTTCTTCCTCTATGTACTTGCTAAGCTCCTTCGATTTCAATACACCTACGGTCAGACATATCGATTGGCAATGCATGGAATTACCTGGTCGCTTATTACCGAGTCATTACTAACAGCAACAAAACAAGATATTCCCTATGCTACCTCGGTTGTATTTTTCTTATGGATGGCGGTAGTGTTTATGTCGCTTAAAGAAAAGAGTAAATAAACTACTATTGGATAGTTGAAACTTTTACGCGGCAAAAGGAGTATAGTAAGTAGAAGTTATTAATTCCAATTTATTTATGAAAAAAACTTCGTTGCTAATGGCTGCAATAGCCCTAGTACTCGTTACCAATCCAGTTATGGCTGAAGAGTCAGAACTTCTTCCCTCACCTGTTCCAAGCGGAGTTCGCATGCGCTTACAGGAGATGAAAGAAAATAGAGAACAGTTTCGAGAAGAAGCAGAGGAAATGCGGGAGAAAAATATTGAAAATCGTAAACAAATGAGAAAAGATATAAAAGAAGAACGAAAAGAAATGATTGAAGAATACAAACAAGAGCGGGAAGCATTTCGAGAAGAGTGGAAAAATATGACCCCTGAAGAGCGTTTAACTGCGGCCCCAACCCGAAAAGCGATGGTAAAGGAAAATATTCAACAAAGAAAATCTTTTTTTGAAGAAACAAAGACTCGTTGGATGAATCTTGGTTCAAGCATTCGAACTGGGTGGAAAGACCTGTTGAACAAATGGTTTGGAGCTAAATAAGAAATTACAAAACGGTATCAATTTAAAAAATATCCCGCCGAAAGGTGGGATATTTTGTATGAATAAATACTTGATTACTTTACAAAAGGAAACGATGCATATACTGCTTTATCACCTAGCTCTCGCTCAATTCGCATAAGTTGGTTATATTTTGCATTTCGTTCACTTCGGGCTGGTGCTCCTGTTTTGATTTGCCCAGTACCCATAGCAACTACAAAGTCCGCGATAAATGCGTCCTCCGTCTCACCTGACCTATGAGATACAATAGACGTCATTCCTACTTTTCGAGCTGCCAGGATTGCATCAACAGTTTCTGTAATAGTCCCGATTTGATTAAGTTTAATAAGAATTGAATTTGTTGCTTTATTTTCAATTCCCTTCATCAATCGTTTAGTATTTGTTACATATAAATCATCGCCAACAACTTGGAATTTGCCGTTACCAGCATCGGCAAACCGCTTAAACCCGTCCCAGTCGTCCTCGGCAAATACATCTTCAAAAGATACTATTGGATATTTTGAAGCAAGTCCTAAAATGAACGTAGACATTTCCTCGCTTGTAACAACTCTTCCTTCTTTATTGAGAGTATACATACCCTCCTTCGCTCCTGCTTCGGCAGGCGAGTAAAATTCGGTTGCGGCAGCATCAATGCCAAAATAGATATCTTTTCCTACGGAATAACCTGATTGTGTAATCGCCTCACTCATCAGTTGAAACGGTTCTTCGTTGTTTTGAAACTGGGGTGCAAAACCTCCTTCATCACCAATGGAAATAGCGTATCCCTTTGACTTAAGAATTTTTTTAAGATTTTGATACACCTCAGCATTCATGCGGACAGCCTCTACTACCGACTTTGCTCCAACAGGAAACAACATATATTCTTGAATATCGGTAGACCAGTTGCCGTGTTTTCCCCCATTCATAACATTCATTTCAGGGATTGGCATGGTGTAGGTTCCATTAAAATCCGGGTTAAATTTGGTGAGATACTGATATAGTGGTTTTTTTTCACAAGCAGCAGCAGCACGAGCAGCACTCAGTGAAACAGATAAAATTGCATTTGCTCCGAGATTTGCCTTATTTTCAGTACCGTCAAGTTCAATCATTTTTGCATCGAGTGTTTGCTGTTCTGATGCATCTAGTCCTTTTACCGCTGCTTGAATTTTTGTATTTACATTTTCCACCGCCTTTAGCACTCCCTGCCCGCCGTAGCGAGCTTTGTCACCATCGCGTAGTTCGACTGCCTCATATTTACCGGTTGATGCGCCCGATGGAACAGCAGCCAACCCGGTTGTGCCATCGTCCAGCGTTGTAACACATTCTATTGTAGGATTACCTCTGCTATCTAATATTTCTTGCGCATGAACTGATGATATTTTCATAAGGGTGTAATGAAAATTTGTAATAGAATTAGACCTTTTGGTGTATTGTTGATTATAATTCAACCATATGATTGTTTCCACCCGTATTCGAGCGGCAATAGCATTAATGGTAACCGGCATACTCGGAGGTATCGCGCCACTACTGATGAAATATGCATTCAGCGAATTTATGCCAATGCAAATTGTATTTCTTAGGTTTTTACTTGCAGTCATTCTGGTATTTCCTTTAATTCATATAAAAAAAATGCTCCCTCAAGCAAAAATACTTATTCCAGCTGGATTTCTTTTTAGTGGCAATGTTTTTTTTGTCATAATCGGACTTATGTCGACCACGAGTATTATTTCACAGCTTTTTTATTTATTATCCCCTGTCATAGTCTCGGCAATTGGGTATATATTTTTTCGAGAAAAAGTATCACTCCGAAGGATACTCAGTATGAGTATCTGTTTTATTGCGGCAAGTTTGCTCTTAACTCGCTCACTAAGCGCAGATGACCTTATCCAATCTATCGGCACATTTCAAGGAAACCTATTTGTTTTATTAGCCGTTATATCCTGGTCTCTGTATCTTCTATTTACCAAACGTAACGGCACACAGATAGCGCCTACACTTTTTTTGGTTGTTAATTTTATGGTGACTCTCCTCATGAGTATTGTCTTTCTGATTGTGCAAGGAATCACACCTACCGATACCATGTCCCAGTTTGCACACAGTACGTTGCCAGTACAATTAAGCATTGTAATTTTAGGGAGTATTAATTCTGTTTTCTTCTTTTTTCTGTATCAGTGGAGTATTAAAAAAGTATCTGCATTCATGGTGTCGGCGGCAGCATATCTCTCGCCGTTATCAGCTGCTGCGCTTGGCATTCCATTCTTTGGCGAACGTTTGAGTGTAACTCTTATTTTTAGTGCGGTTGGCATTTTTATTGGTTCGTATTTAATTGTTACTGAGAAACGAAAATGAACGAACAGTTGCAAACGGGCGTTGTAAATAAAGTACAGAAAGAAACAAAGTCCAGTCAAACGCTGGAAGTAGTTGTTGATGGTAAAAGCGTCATTATTGAAACAGGCGCTGCGCATTCGGCACGTCGTCAAACATATAAAACCGGCGATAAACTTTTGGTTGGCGTGGCAGAACAACAAGGACAGCAAATGTATTACGTTAAAGACATTATCCGCACAGATGCACTCCTCACTCTTTTATTTGTATTTATCGTAAGCGTTGTGCTTGTGGCAAAAAAGAAAGGGTTATTTTCGCTCCTTGGTATGGGGCTTTCATTTGCAATACTATTTTTGTACACACTTCCAACCATTGTTTCGGGAGCTGACCCGGTGAGTGTCTCACTTGTTACCGCAAGTATGTTAGTACCACTCACGTTTTATGTTTCTCATGGTTTTTCAAAAAAAACACATATTGCCGTTGTCAGCTCGCTATTGTCACTTATCGTAGTAGTTGTACTATCAATTATTTGGATTGAATGGGCAAAACTAACCGGATACTCCACAGAGGAGGCAACCTTTCTTGATGTGATTGGGCAAGGAAAATTTGATATGCGCGGCATTTTGCTTGCTGGAATTATTATTGGTTCGATTGGAATTTTAGATGATGTAACTGTTTCACAAATTGCTATTGTAGAACAACTGAGAGAAGTGGGAAAAATTAAGTCGTCCGGAGAACTATTTGCACGTGCAATGAAAATTGGCGGCGATCACATTTCATCAATGGTAAATACACTTATATTGGTATATACGGGAGCGGTGCTTCCCCTATTGTTATTATTCGTCACCAATCCTCAACCAGCGGTACAGGTGGTGCAGTACGAAATGATTGCAGAAGAAATAATCCGCTCACTTATTGGGAGTATCGGGTTAATCGTAAGCGTTCCACTATCAACCTACATCGCATCAAAGGGTGTATAATGGTATCCCATTATTTAAATAACTATTTTGAAGTCTATACGAATAAACTACGTCGTATAATGTAAGTATGACGCTTAAAGAAGCAGTGCTACGATTTCTTGAATATTGTGAACTTGATAAGTACTTATCTCAGCGTACCGTGCGAATGTATGGCTACTATCTCCAGTTTTTTGAAGCTTGGATGACTCAGCAAAAAAAGGATGTTGCCGTTGAAGATATTTCCGAGGATACGATACGCAGTTTTCGCCTTTACCTTTCAAATGTATATAAAAATCCTCACAAGGGAAATTTATCTCGTCAATCCCAAAATTATTTTCTTATCGCACTCCGTTCATTTTTTAAATATTTGGTTAAGCAAAAGTTAAAGGTTATTGCGCCAGAAGTGATAGAGCTTGGTAAATCGCGAGACCGAAAGATAAAGTTTTTATCTGCAGAAGATTTAAAGCGAATGTTTGATGCAGTTGAAACTACGTCAGAACAAGGAGTCCGCGACCGCGCAGTACTTGAAGTCTTATTTTCAACAGGGCTTCGTGTTTCTGAACTTGTTGGACTGAACAAAGAACATGTCAATATAAAACTTGGCGAGTTTGGAGTTATGGGAAAAGGGAGTAAAATGCGTGTAGTCTTTTTGTCAGATGACGCAAAAAATTGGTTACAACGTTATCTGGATGCGCGCAAAGACCCGTACTCCCCCCTTTTCATTCGCTATGCAGGTCCAAAACCAGAAGAGCAGTTAACGCCGGAGAAAATGAGACTTTCAGTTCGGTCTGTTGAACGCTTGGTTGATAAATATCGGAAAAAAGCGGGCCTTTTACAACGAATCGGTCCACATGCATTACGGCACAGTTTCGCTACTGACCTTCTCCAACACGGAGCCGATTTACGGAGTGTTCAGGAAATGTTGGGCCATAAAAACGTTGCTACAACGCAAATATATACGCACGTTACCAATCCTCACCTGAGAGAGATCCATCAAAAATTTCACTCAGGTAACAAATACTCACGATGAAAAAAAATTTCGATAAAATAGTTGTGATATGTGCAGTTTTAATATACGCATTTTATTTTTCTGCACTATCAGTTGAACGGTATCAAACACTACATGCTCATTATTTTGATCTAGGAATAATGAACCAGACAGTGCACAACACCTACCGGTCGATTGCCACTTTTGATTGGTCACGTTTTTTGGAGATGACAAATCCGCATGGTATGGATCAGGTTAAACGTATGTCGGTTCACAACGATATGCTCCTTGCGGTACTTGCGCCATTATATGTTATCCATGATGGGCCAGAGACACTACTTGTGGTGCAATCTTTTGCACTCGCCATGGGGGCTTTTGCAGTGTTTGGTATTGCATCTCACATATTTAGCGCGCATCGTTCAAAACGATTTTTACCACTTCTATTTGCTATTGCCTATCTTATGTATCCACCTCTTCATTCTACTAATCTTTTTGATTTTCATGCAGTAGTACTCGCAACACCACTCTTACTTTTTATGTTCTATTTTTATATAAAACGAAAGTTTGTATTCATGATTTGTATGGCAGTACTTGCAATCTTATCAAAGGAACAAGTAGGTATTACCGTAGCTTTTTTTGGAATATATATCTCAATTCGTGAATATATTCGTTTTAAAAATAAGCAGAAACAAGTTCTTCCATTAGGAATTGTATTGTCGATAGTTTCTGCAGTGTGGTTTATATATTCCATGGTGGTTATTATTCCTTATTTTCGCAGTAGTGCCCATTTTGCCATTGTATATTTTGGCGATCTTGGTGAATCAACAAAAGATATATTGATTACTATTCTCCTTAACCCTCAAAAACTATTTCCCCTTATTTTCCGCAAAGATACTTATGAATATCTTTTTGTAATTGGTTCGCCAGTTGGGTTTATAGCATATCTTTCGCCAATGATATTTATTGCTCTCCCTGAGTTAGGTATCAATCTCATATCAAATAACGGTGCAATGAGAAACACTTTTTTTCACTATACAGCAGTAATTACACCTTTTATTTTTATATCCGCGATGTTCGGGTTTCGAAACTGCATACGATTACTGCGTAAGGAACACATAGTCCCTTGGTTTTTAGCTGGAATTTTTATGGTTCCAACTCTTTACTTTTTTACAACTAAGTCACCCATCTTCATTCGATCATTTACTTCACCACGACCAGAACAAACGCGTGCAGTTGAGTGGCAAAAAAAGCTAAAAGATGAATCAATTCGCGTCTCTGTTTCGGGGAATATTGCCCCATTATTTTCATCACGAAGGTATTTGTATGACTTTGCCCAACACTCATATACAAAAGCTGAATACGTTGTGATTTCAACCGACGATGTTTATAATGGATATCAGCATGATAAGTCAAAAGAGCATTATAAAGATCTAATTGATGACGTTAGATATAAGTTGTTGTTTCGTGAAAACAAGTTTGAAGTGTATAAAAGACTATGATCTCCATAATAATCCCGTTTTTTAATGAAGAAAAAAATATCCCGATTCTACTTACGCAGATTGGTGAGGTTATGAATAAAGAGAACTACGAATATGAAGTGGTCTTAGTTGATGATGGTTCAACAGAACAAGCCCAAAGCTCAAAGCTGAAGGCTCAAAACGTGCACGTTTTAAGACACAGGAAACGGATGGGAAAAGGAGCGGCACTAAAAACGGGGTTGGAACATGCTAAGGGCGATATGATTGTTTTTATGGATGGAGATTTGCAGGATGACCCAGCCGATCTCCCTGCATTTGTGAACAAATTAAATGAGGGGTACGACTTAGTAAACGGAATGCGTACTGAAAGGCAAGATACGGGACTTATTAAAACATATTCTAAATCTGCAAACAAAGTTTTACGATATATTTTCAACTCTCCTTTTACGGATATTAACTGTGGATTTAAACTGTTTAAAAAAGAAGTAGTCAAAGATATGCCTCTGTATGGAAACAACTTTCGCTTCCTTCCGTTATCGGCTTACTATCAAGGATTTAAGGTTGCAGAGGTGCCGGTACATAACCGAAAACGACTTCACGGTGTATCTAAGTTTGGCGCAATGAAACTGTTTATCGGGATTCTCGATATGACAACGGCGTATTTTGTGTTTCAGTTTGCCGAGCGACCTCTTCATTTTTTTGGAACTATTGGAAGCATTATGTTTAGTGTGGGTTTCGTGTGGAGCGCGTATCTTGCATTTGAACGGATATTTTTTAATGTTCTCCTCTATCGCAGACCTTCATTATGGCTTGGCATACTATTGATGATAATTGGAGTGCAAGTACTTATGACAGGACTTATTGGAGAGCTTGTCGTCTATCTGCACAAAAAGAAATAAACCCTATTCTAGCGTTAATTATCGTATAAATTATTTGGGGCGCAGTAGCTCCAATTACAAAACTAGTACTTCAGGACGTTCCCCCATTTGTGTTTGGTTTTTTACGGTTTTTTTGCCGGCTCTATTTATCTTGTTTTTGTACTCAATAAGTGGGGTAAACTAAGCAATTCTACTTATATATACATTATCATCGGTACACTGTTTGGTGTAGTAATTAATAAGGCATTCTTTTTTCTTGGTCTACAACGGGCACCAAGCGTGTATGCACCCGTTATTGTTTCACATACGCCAGTGACACTCTATGCTGCTTCTATTTTTTTAAGGGAAAAACAAAATACGCTTTTCCTTATAGGAGTTGGTGTTTCATTTTTCGGACTTTAACTAATTGTCCTGTCTCCCCTTGCTTCCCATATTCGTAAAACTGAATAGCACTTTGTTTTAATAGGAAGTATATTTTTTTTATCTCAGTTTTTGCAAGCGTAACTCAAACGATTATCATAAAAAAATTCCTGTTACAATCGATTCACTGCAAGTTACGTTTATCAGCTTTTTAACTGGCGCAATTTCATTTTTACCGTTCGCGCTCATTAAGTTAAGCTCATGGTCGTTTAGTCAACTTGATGCGTGAGGTGTGTTTGGCATTTTATATGAAATTGTATTTGGATCGGTAATTGCATATGGATTGTTTATGTATGGCATATCTTGTCTCCATGCGCAACGCCTGGGAATGTTTGCCTACATTTCTCCAATAGTCGCAATAGTTGTATCGTACCCTATGTTAGGTGAATCACCCAATATATATTTTTATATTGGATCAATTCTTATTGCGATTGGCATGACACACGCAGTGTATACGCATTCTCTCCATGTTCTGCATAAATTATGATGCATTGTGTACACTTAAAGAATGAATCCTTTTTGGGCTTTAGTTATTGCAAATGTAATTTGGGGTGCGGCATCGCCTGTTTTTAAGTTTTCTCTTGAAAACATACCACCCTTTACGCTTGCTTTTATTCGGTTCTTCTTTGCAGGCACGATTTACATGTTATTTGTAGTAAAACATTGGAGACCGCTCACCTGGCGTCAGTTTGCCCACATATGTCTTGGCGGTTTTTTTGGAATTACCATCAACATCTCCTTTTTCTTTTTGGGATTGCCAAAAACGAACAGTATAAACGCCCCGGTGATTGCCTCAATGTCTCCAATTTTTTTATATCTTATTTCAATATTTTTTTTACGGGAAAGACCTCACCGTAAAGTGCTTATTGGCATACTCGTCTCATTTATCGGTGCAATGATAATCATATTTGCTCCATATATACTTAATGGTTCTATCTCAATAGAACAGAAAAAAGACGAACTACTTGGAAATCTATTTCTTGTCGTTGCAACGCTGGGAAGTATTGGACAAGCAATTGTCCATAAAAAAATATTACACGAAGTTCATGTTATGCAAGTAACTTTGATAAGTTTTTTCTTTGGCGCATTAAACTTTCTCCCACTTGCATTTTTCGAACTGAATACGTGGTCATTGTCGCAACTTGATTATCGAGGGTGGACAGGTATAGTGTTTGGAGTGTTTTTTTCATCTGCACTCGCATACGGCTTATTTATATACGGTATTACAAAAATAAAAGCACAGGAAATTGGACTATTTACCTATATTGACCCGATTGTGGCAGTTGTCATCGCAATTCCTTTATTAGGAGAAATACCAAACTTACTATTTTATGTTGGCTCTGCGCTTATTTTTATTGGCATAGTATTTGCCGAAAATAGATTTCACTGGCACCCTATCCGTCGACTTTAACCTTTTGCTTTTTTTAGTGTATACACCAGTTCGTCAATTTGTTCTTTCGTATGTGTAGCTGAAAGCTGAATACGAATCTCATCTCGTCCTTTCGGAACAATTGGATAACTGATATTTGTTACAAGAAATCCTTGTTCAAATAGTTTTTGCACAATTTGCTTTGTAAGTACAGTATCACCAATGAGTATAGGTTGAATGGGATGTGTTGAATCTGCAGCAAAGGTAAGACCCCCCTCTTTTATGCGTTTTTTTAAATGGTTTGCGTTTTCAATACCTTTTTTTAACAGTTCACGTCCTTCTGTTGTATCGATTAGCGATACAGCCTGATGGGCGGCCGCTGCAGTGCCAGGCGAAATTGAATTTGAATAGATGTAGGTTGCACTTGATTCGCGGAAATAGTCCACAAGTGTTTGATTTGCCACAACATATCCGCCGTCGGCCCCGAATGCTTTGCCAAATGTTCCAACTAACACATCAGCGTGCACATTCTGAAGCTCTTCGGTACCTCGACCAGTTGGTCCTGCCGCACCAACTCCATGTGCATCATCAACAACAAGCAATATCCCCATCTCATACGATGAATCATATTGGTCTATAATTTTTCTCATTGAAGCAAGATCCTGATATTCACCCAACATACTAAAGACTCCATCTGTTACAACCACCACCCGCTTAAATTTACCTACCTGTTCTTTTACAATTCGTTCGAAGTCGCCCATATCTTTATGAGCAAAAATCATGCGGTTTGATTTGGCAAGGCCGGTAAGACGTACTCCGTCGATTATGCTTCTGTGATTCAATGCATCAGATACAAATAAGACATCACTCTCGATAAGCGAATCTTTTGTGAGACCTTGCGAAAGAGTAAACATTACTGCTAGATTTGCGGCAAATGCTGAGGAAAATACAATTGCGTCATCCCTTCCATGAAAAGTAGCAACCTTCTGTTCAAGATCTTTATGTACCTTAAGTGATCCGGAAATGAATCGAACTGCCCCGGGACCAGTACCGTATGTTTCCGATGCTGTATGTTCTGCTTTTTTAAGGAGCGGATGATGGCGTAGTCCCAAGTAATCATTTGAATTAAATATTACCAGAGGATTTCCTTGGATAGTTGCTACCGTCGGAGAGATAAACGACTCAATTATCCGCTCGTTTCGTTTTGCAGAACTCGCACCATCAATTCGTTTAACTTCTTGAGATAGGTTAGTTAGAAAAGCTTGTTTAGACATGTTAGGAATTATTTTCTAATTTTTGTTTAAGACCGTTAAACATAACCTCGGTCATTTTTCGAAGATTAAAAGCATGACTCCATCCCCAATCGGAGCGCGCTTGCGAGTCGTCTATGGACTGTGGCCATGACTCAGCAATTTTTTGACGATGATCAACCTTGTAGTCATAGGTAAAATCGGGAACGAGTCGCTTTACCTCCTCGGCCAACTCTTTTGGAGTAAAACTTATTGCACCGAAGTTATAACTTGTCCTAATTGTTATATTTTCTGACGGCGCCTCCATAAGCTGTATGGTGCCGGCTATAGCATCGTCAATATACATCATAGGAAGACGCGCATCTTCCTTGAGGAAAATGCTATATTGTTTTTTTTGAATTGCTCCGTAAAAAATATGAACTGAGTATTCAGTGGTACCATCACCGGGAGGAGCTTTGTATCCAGTAAGTCCTGGATAGCGAAGCGACCGCACGTCAAGATTATATCGTGAATGATAGTACTGACACAACAACTCTCCGGCAACTTTGTTTACTCCGTACATGGTGGTTGGTTCAAGGATGGTGTGTTGGGGTGTGTTAATTTTGGGGGTCGTAGGTCCAAACGCCGCAATAGACGACGGCCAGAATACCTTTGCCTTTTGTTCGACTGCAAGGTCGAGTATATGTTTCAATCCTCCCAGATTTACATCCCAGGCTAAGTTGGGGTCTTTTTCACTTCCAACCGATAATAGACCTGCCAAATGGTAAATTTCGGTCACCTTGTGTTTCTTAATTATTCGCGACAACTCTTCTTTATTGCGAACATCACCTTTCTCGATAAGTGCAGGAATTGACGCAGTTGCGCGATGGCTTACCGCAATAATTGACTCTTTGCCATATTTATGAGAAAGCGCCTCAACAAGATCTGAACCAACTAAACCAAACGCGCCGGTTATAAGGATTTTTTTGGTATTCATACCCTTATCATACCATGCCCCCTTTTCTATAGCGTTGTGCGGGTGGTACAATACTCTATATGAAAAAAATTTGTGTTACCGGAGCTGGCGGATATATTGGTTCAGTTGCAACGTATGTTTTTCTACAGAAAGGATATTCTGTTGTTGCAGTTGATAACTATACAACTGGGTATAGAAACCCGCTTCAGGTGCTCAAAGAAAAATATCCACAAAATCTAACCGTATATGAAGAAAACGTAAAAAATATTACATCTGTCTTTCAAAAGGAGACGGGCATTGAGGCAGTTGTCCATTATGCCGCCTCTTGTTTAGTAGATGAGTCGATGAAAAATCCATTTAAGTATTTTGACAATAATGTTAACGGAACAAATTGCTTACTCAATGCAATGGTGGAGTCTGATATAAAACGCATAGTATTTTCCTCTACATGTGCTGTATATGGTGAAGCGCAATATATGCCAATTGATGAAAAACATCCGCTTAATCCTTCTCAACCATATGGTGTATCAAAACAAATGGTAGAGGAACTTATCAAATGGTATGCAAAACTAAGAGGACTTAATTTTATGATACTGCGGTACTTTAATGTATGTGGTGCAACTGACGATGGACTTATTGGTGATTCAAAAAAACCATCATCACTCCTTATGCAAAATGCAGTGAGAGGTGCGCTCGGAATCGAGCCATTTGCTCTTACCTGCCCTGAGGTAAATACCCCTGATAAAACGCCTATCCGTGACTATATAAATGTACACGATTTAAATGAAGCGCATTTGGCAGCCCTTGAATATCTCTTTGCTGAGAATAAAAACGATATCATCAACCTGGGAACGGGCACGGGTAATTCAGTGCTTGAGATCGTTAATAAGGTAAAAGAAATTACAGGTGCAGAGTTTGCTATTGGAAAAGCAAGCCCACGTGAAGGTGATGATGCTAAAAAAATTGCCGATATTTCTAAAGCAAAATCAGTATTAGGATGGACTCCAAAACGGTCAATTGCCGACAGCGTGCAGTCGCTCGTAACATGGTATAAGGCACATCCAACAGGGTGGGATGTATAACCTATGAAAAATAACTCTACCCTGTTTGCAATTTTTCTCATTCTGTTTATCGATCTGTTGGGGTTTGGAATAGTACTCCCCCCTTTCCCTCATATTGCCGAACAGTATGAAGCGTCACTGTTTACCATTGGGTTACTTGGTAGTACGTATTCTCTCTTTTAACTTATTTCGGGTCCGATACTGGGACTATTATCGGACCGATATGGCCGCCGAAAGCTTCTAGCCATTTTGCAGTTTGATAGCGCAATAGGATTTCGACTTCTTGGTTTTGCAAACCCACTCCCCTCATATCATATTTGTATCGCGGATTATCGGCGGAATAACGGGGGAAATATATCCATTGCACAAGCGTATATAGCAAACATAACAACTCGTGAGAATCGTGCAAAAGGTATGGGCATATTAGGTGCCGCTTTTGGATTGAGGTTTGTATTCGGCACTGCAATTGGTGGTTTCCTGGCACGGTTTGGATATGTATATCCGGCGTATTTTGCTATGGCTATCGCACTCCTTACCGTTAATATTACTCTGTTTACATTGTCAGAGACTGTTAAGACAGAAGACACGCAAAAATCACCAAAAACAAAACTAACTTTAACCGATTTTGTTTCTGTCGTTCGATCTCTTCCCATTTTGGATATCGGGAGGTTTTATTTTTACTTTTAAATAGTACATTTTCCATATTACACGGAACCTTTGCCCTTTGGACAAAACGAAAATTTGGTTTTGGACCCGGACAAAACGGATATATTTTTGCCTTCATAGAAATAATTGCTGTTATTGCCCAGTTAAAACTTATTCCCCTCTTAGTGAAGCGATCTCACGAAAAAAAATTACTCAATTATTCGACACTCTTTTTTGCAACGGGGTTTTTTAACTAACTGCAATTCCCAATCCGTGGTTTTTAATGGTAACTCAAACGCTTATTGTTATCGGAAACAGCATGGCAAATTTATTCATTCAGGCATCAACATCTGAGCATGTGGCTAAAAAAAATACGGAGAAACAATGTGCATATTGCAGTCCGCGGGTAGTCTTGGCAGAATTGTGGGACCTGTATTGGGCGGATATTTATTTGGAGCATTTGGAATGGACTCTCCCTTTTATGTTGCTGCTGGTGTGATCGGGATTATGAAATTATATTTGCTGACTAAAAGGGAGTATAATCTATCATTATGCCTTTTTCACTCAAAAATGCCTCATATAATCCGCAGCACGATACCCTTTTTTGCGACCTCGCGCGGGGGATGGAATAGCATTTGGCGGGCGTGGAAAAACGATGCACGCCGGCGCGCAAAAAAAGGGTATGTGCGAGGAAGCATAATAAATTTATGCCTTTTCTAAAGCCTGTTTGAGATCGTCAATCAAATCCTTAGCATTTTCAATCCCTACTGATATGCGAAATAGATTGTCTGATAATCCTATCTTTTCCCGCTCAGCTTTAGGGATAGATGCATGGGTCATGCTCGCCGGATGATCGATAAGCGACTCCACTCCGCCTAAACTTTCTGCAAGGGGAAAATAGGTGAGGGCTCGTAAAAATGTCTGAACATTATATTTCTTTTTGAGTTGAATAGACATCATGCCTCCAGGTCCGCTCATCTGTTTTTTTACTATTTTTTCCTGGACTCCCGTAAATAAACTGGGATAAAATATATGCTCGATTTTTGGGTGTTTTACAAGAAATTGAGCAATTTGTTTTGCATTTTCTTGGTGACGCTTCATACGAAGTTCAAGTGTACGAAGCCCTCGTAACGTAAGCCATGAATCAAATGGAGAGAGTATTGCCCCTATTGCGTTTTGTAAAAATTTGAGTTGTTCGTAGAGCTCCTTATTATTTGTTGTGAGCGCTCCTCCAACTGAATCGCTATGACCATTGATATATTTTGTTGTAGAGTATGCAACAATGTCTGCGTCAAGACTAATTGGTTGTTGTAAAACGGGTGTTGCGAATGTGTTGTCTACAACAAGTAGCGCATCGTTTTCATGGGCAAGCTTAGCAAGCGCCTTAATAGCAACCACCTTCATGAGCGGATTGGTAGGGGTTTCAACCCAAACATAGCCAATGTCGCTGTTTTTAAGCGCGTGGGAAACCTCAGCTAAATTGGTGAAATCAGCGATTGTATAAGGAATCCCCTGTTTTCCTGCAACATTTACTATGTATCTATAGGTGCCACCGTACGCGTCTGAAGAAAATAACATCTGCTTACCTTTAGGCAAACTACTTACCACCGTTGCAAGTACCGCAGAGCCTGAGCTAAATGCGAGACCGTAGGCGGCGTGGTCTAGTGCTGCAAGTGTTTTTTCGAGTACTTCACGCGTAGGATTGCCTGAGCGAGAGTAATCATAGTTTCCCTTGTTACCAAATTTAAATGTAGTGGAAATATGAATTGGCGGGATAATATCTCCAGAGGTACCGTTTGGTTGATAATGGGTGTGTAACAATTTTGTTGAAATGCTTTGTTTATTCATAGTATGAAATATGAAACTATTTTAATGATGGAATCCTCATACATGCCCTGCCGCGGCGCCGGCGCGCTTCGTTTTTCCGCGCCCGCCAAATGCTATTCCATCCCCCGCGCGAGGTCCGCTTGCATGGCATCGTATTGCGGATTCAAAAGAAAAATTATTAATTTTCATCCAATTATCGTTCATAACGTCAAACCGATAGGGCAAAACAACGTCGGGAAAAATGATAACTACGTTGTCATTCTTGGCGATCAGTTTTGTATCAATTGCCTCAAGGAGCGCGGCGTATGCTGCTCCTGATGAGTGTCCTTGAAAATATCCAAGGGCGGGTAGTATTTGTGTCATTAATAGTCCTGAGGCATCGCTTACTCGTATATAGTGGCCGATAACCGAGAGGTCAAGATTTTCAGGAAGGATATCTTCTCCGAATCCCTGCAGTGTATATGAATGTGCAAGGTGTTGGACCTTATTAAGAGCGTGTCCCTTTTTTAAGAGGTACAGAATGCTTCCAACAGTGTCTACTCCAATAATCTGTATATTGGGATTTTGCTCTTTAAGAAATCTTCCAACCCCTGTAACCGTTCCCCCAGTGCCGGTAGTAATAATAACTTTTGTTACCTTGCCTTTTGTTTGTTTCCATATTTCAGGTCCGGTAACCTCATAATGTGCTTTTGTGTTTGACTGGTTATTATACTGTTGAGGAACCCAGGTATTTGGGTGTGTTCCCAAATAGTCTCGAATGCTGTAGTAACTTAACGGGTGATGCGGTTCAACCTGCGTAGGAGTAACAACAACGTCTGCACCTAAGCTTTGCAATCTGCTTATTTTTTCCTCACTCATTTTATCGGGAATAATAAGAATGGTGTGAAACCCAAGTGCAAGATTTACAAGAGCAAGACCTGCTCCGGTGTTGCCAGATGTGCCTTCAATTATAGTAGTCTTCCCTGGTGTAATTATTTTTTCTTGTATCGCATCGATAATCATCTGCCGTGCCATAATGTCTTTAATACTGAGTCCCGGGTTATACGACACGTCGAAAGTCGAGATTGAACTTACTCTATCCTTAAGTTGTGGATCATTAATTGGAGTCAGGGGTATTTTACCCATACCCTCAACAAGCAGGCGGACTGAAATGGATGGTTTACTATGTGGTCGCTGCAGAATAAATTTATCGACAATCATGCGTGCCTGTTCTGCAGTCTGCTTCAACGAAAGTTGTTCTCGTCTTCCTTTGTGTACTGGCCTGCCAAAATGAGGTGTGGGAAACTTACTTATCATTCGTTTCAGTTGTTCAAGTCCTGTTTTTTCATGTTCTGGGAAGTATCCCCAACCAGCTTCTACAAAGACAGTGGTAGTCGTAAGCAAGTGTGGACCGGAGATCTATTAATTTTTGCCAAGTAGATGGATATTCCTGCATCAAAGTTTTGATATAACGTTTAACTGCTTCCGAAGTAACAAACCGGTCTTTTGGGTTTGCTGTAAGCTGGGTTTTCATATTGTGAAAATGGGAAAAAATATAATTTGGGAAAAACAATCAAACGAACAAAAGGTTATCTGGAGAATAGGAGTGTTATTCTCCGAAGGATGTACAGCAACAGCAAGATAAAAACAAATTCATACCATCATGGTAATACATTAATTCATAAATGTAAAGTGTGATTTGCAGAGATTTATGATATTTCTTTGTTGAGTTTCGTTCATATGGGGACCGAGAGGTAAGTAAATAATACCAAATCGGTAAGACCACGGACTCCCCTTAAGTTCAAGTCGAGTAATAAGCCCTGCCTTTCGAAGACGTAAGACAAACGAATATTTGTGTTCAAATGGAACACAAATCTGATATTCCCTCAGTTCTTTTGCATCGTAGTCTGCAAATAGAACTGAATATTTTTTAAGATATTGTTCATACAATACCACTTTTGTTTGCTTGATATTTTTTATTCTATGAATGTCGATATGACTTGAAAGTATTTCAAATAGGGTGTTCCCTCGCGAAGCCACCCTACTGTCGCCAATTATGTCGTATGTTTTCAACAGAATGTATTCAGCGAAAATGTTAAGTCGAAGCAGAAGTAAGATCTGATATAAAACAAAAAGTACATTCACCGCTAGACTATATGGCAATGCATGTTGTATTGGTTATTCCGAAAAATCAATAAAATTACTATTTCCGTATAGGTTGCTTCCTTGTACAGGTGTTACTTTACGTAAACTGTCAATACGTATATGATGTGGAGTGAGGAGTTTGATCTTATTGGGATCGGTAATTCTATGCACACAGTCCTCAATAATTGTCTTTTCATTGTTGCATCTTTTCATTGCACAAAGTGTTGTATGAGAGTGTTTGTGATACCTACCGCATGAAAAATAATAATTACCAAGGGATTATATTTTTCAATTGATAAGATAAAATCGGACGGGTTATTTTGCAGATCTGATTCAGTTTTATAATACGCAACTGAATAATTGTGAGATTGGATATTTAATACGAAATCCATACATAAAAATTCCGGTACGAGTATAGTTTCCCCTTTTCCTACGTTATGATGTAACACATCCCACAATGCGTCTTCCTATGATGTGCAAAAAAGATGTTTTATTTCGGATGGCAAATTTCCATTTCTTTTCAAAAAAAATATGATAAGCCGGTTGGCTGAATGGGAGGAAACATTGGTGTGTAGTTATGGGAATGAAGTGAGCTTTCGGTAGTGTTGCTCAATTAGTGTGGTAATATTCTTAGGTTTACGTGACGAGAGGTGCGAAAAAAAGAGTGGCGATGCAAATGTAATCGTGATTGGGGAAGAATTTTTCCAATGCCCTACTCCACTATACCAGATACCATGCTCATGTTCGGGGTAGTCGGGAAATAATACCACCACTCCCCCGCCATGTAAGTGGTTTGCTGCAAGCGAAATAGTCTCACGATTTTTTATGTGTTCCTGCTCGGGTGTGAGTCCATGGCTGTATTTTCCAAACATAGCGTTGATAAATGGATTTCGTTTACTGGTAAAGTGATGCTGGATATAGGCAGGCAGTAAGTAGGTGTCAAGTATAGGCGAACTACCTACAAACTTACTGCTTATAATAAGACCGAAAATCGGGACGGTCTTCAAGCGCTGAAATAAGCGCTATTACCGCAGGACTTGTGGGATGATTTGCAACCACTACTACTGGTCTATTACGGAGTACGTCTTTTAATTCAGTCGTTTTCCCTTTTACGACTGTCGCTGTACGCGAACGTTTCATAGTATTTTGAGCAGCGATAAAAAAGCCTTCCTCTTGTACAGTGTGTTCCACTAGTCCAAGCATCCATCTAAATATCGGACTTGTAAGAATGTGTCTATTCATGTAGAGGTACTATAATGCCAATATTCACTTCCCCATAACAGTATTTGTTCTACTGGAAACTGATTCGCCCATGCAATATTTTTTTCGCATTGTCCTCGCGGATAACTTTGAGGGTTTTGTGATCGATAGGCCTCATCATCTGCTTCCCATGGTTCTGCCTGTAGTTCGGTAATCCATACGGGTTTTTCAGATGTAGTGATTATTTGTGTTAATTCCTTATCTGATTGTGATGGGCCGCGATAATACGGCTTTTTCCATCTTGTACCCGCATATTGTCTGGGATACAGATCGATGCCAATAATATCCACTACAGACTCCATTTGAGGAAACAACTCCCTTTTTTAAGGTCGTTGCCCCACAAGGTGCCAATTATTGGACGCGTTGCATCAAGCGATCGAACCAACACCACTTCCCGAAGATAAAACTCGTAAGGAACAATGTGGTTATTTAGACCGCTTGGGTCGAGCGGTTCGTTTTCTACCTGCCAATGGCTGATACATTTGAAGGGTGATAATTCATTTATAGTACGAGTAATTAATCTAAGCACTGCCAATTGGGTCATTGAATCATTAGGTAATTGGTTTATTATTTTTGGCCAATGGTATTCAGGCCATCGGGGAGCTTTCATACCTACTGTGAGAACTACGCTTTGTTTATATTTTTCACATATATCAAGTAATGAACGAATGTATGTAAAATCATACACACCTGGCGATGCCTCTACCTCATTCCAATAGGTACACAGGCGAATATATGAATACTTTTTTTGACACAAATCAATAAGTGTTTTTTTGGATCAAGTCCAAGAAAAGTCGCGTGTCTATGACTAAAGGTGATGCCAACATTAGCATGGTTGTTCATCGTCTTTTTGGAGTTTGCAGTTAAGCCAAATGCGTTTGATAAACTCGGCTTTTTCTTATTTGGTCAGGTCATTTCCGGTAAACGTTCCAACTCCAGTATACGTTTCGCCTGTTGTTTGGAATATAGTATCCCGAATCCACTGAAAATAATTAATTTGCTTATTGTCTATTGTTTCGGTAAATGACAAACGTGTATTTATTGTTGGGAGTTTTTCATACGAACACCCAATTGCCTATGCAATTATACCCGATTGCACCCAGCCATTGGCACTACGTACCAATAACGGCCCTCCCGAATCGCCAGTACACGAACTAACACCCTCTTTTGGATATTCTGCAGACAGCTCAGAGTCAATAATAATACATTCGTACCACCCTTGTTTATTCGTCCTCCTGTTGGATAATACAGGAACCACTGTCTGTTTAAGTATATTGGGAAATCGTTCAAAACTAGTTCTCCCCCACTCCAGATAACACCCATCTTACCTTCAACATCGGATTGCGAATTGGCCGAGATGGAAATAGTTTGCGCATTCGGGATTTCTTCAGCAAGATGAACAAGTGCAATATCATGAATATCACGAACATCTTGTCATATAAATTCTGGATGTCTGCACACTTCGTCTACTCGATATGTTTTTATATCGCCACTATTTGTGTCATGTGAACCGCGCTTAACTAATATTTGCCATCCCGAGACAACCTCTCCTGATTCTGCGTATGTTACGCAGTGTCCTGCTGTAAGTATCCAACGCGGGGTAAAAAGCGTTCCTGAGCATAATGTTCGCACAAAAAATTCTTCTCGTGGCAGGTTTAACTGCGCCATAAAGGGCCATTTGGTGGGGTCGGTGACATCGGTCCCTCCCATAATATATTTTTCTTTTGTTGGTTCTGAAGCACACGAAGAGTAAGTAGTTTTCTGTGATAACACAAATCGATATGCCACGACCGCTATGCATACTATTACGAATAAAATTATCATGAATATTTTTCTTTTATGGATACAAATTGACTCATACATACATGTATGGGTATATCGGTTTTTTAGGGTTGGCGTCTTAAGAAATGCAATTTTCCCCCCCATTATAAAAAGCATCCTCTCCGATGCGTCGGCTACTGCCCAAACCAATTTTGGAAAGGTAACTGCATCGGTAAAACAAGGAGATAACAATCAAGTATTTACGAAAACGGATTTGGAAATTGGCAGATTAATAGTGAATAGAATTGGATTGGAATATAAATCTTACTCAATTATCGATGAAGAAGCAGGAGTAATTGATAATAATTCGAATTTTACATGGGTGATTGACCCCATTGACGGTACAAGTAATTTTGCAATGGGTGTACCAACTTATGGAATTATGATTGGACTTTTGGAAAGTGGAATGCCAATTGCAGGAGATATTGCTCTCACCTACTTTGGCGACATATACTGGACAGAAAAAGGATACGGCGCCTACAAAAACAAGACAAAAATACACGTTACAACCGAAGAAAAATTATCGCAGACACTCGTATCATACGGAATAGATGCATATCCCGAACATCCCGATTTAACGAAAAAGAATGCGATGTTTTAGCTCGCATTATTGTAAAAATACGAAATTTACATACAAGCAATAGTTGTTTTGATGCAGCGATGGTGGCAAGTGGTAATCATGGCGGGTGGCTTAATAAAACTCAAAAGATTTGGGGTCATGTTGCAGAGCATATTCTTATTGAAGAAGCGGGCGGGATATATACCGATTTTTACGGCAAAACAATAGATTATTCAAGCCCAACAAAACGAGTTGATGAGAAATTCTCAGCGTGTGCAGCAAGCCCAGTACTACATGCTCAGCTCCAAGAGATAGTGCACTTAGATATGTTGTTATGAATACATTAACAGAACCGTTACAGATAACAAAACCTGATAGGCAGATTTTCCTTTAAACTATGCTTTGCTGTTCAGATTATATTATTCTTTCAGGTTTTGATTGAAACATAAAGCTATTTATTTTGGGAGACACCGGATACATATCCATCTCTGTATCACTATATGGTGTCAGTAGTCGGACAAGGGTTGGCATGTCTTTCTCATCATGGTCTATCCATTTTGCCTCATCTTCTTCTCTTAGTATTACCGGAAGCCTGTCGTGTATGCTGCTCATAAGCCTGTTTGCGTCTGTGGTAATGAGCGCAAATGATTTGAGCGGTTTTTGCGTTTGAGGGTGAATTGTTTCAGTATATAAGCCGGCAAATGAGTAGTATTTCTGTTCTTTCAGATAGAAATAGTATGGATGTTTGCCCAGTGTATCCCTTCTCCATTCATAGAATCCTGTGGCTGGTACAAGGCACCGGGTACTTTTCATATTTCTGTGCGTCCATGGTTTTGTTTCTATAGTATCCTGACGAATATTGATGAGCGTTTTGGGCTTTTCATTTTTTTCTTCCCAAAACGGGATGAGACCCCACAACATTAGTTCAAGTGAGTTCGGGCTATGAGACACTATCACGGGTACCATCTGCCCAGGAGTAACATTGTAGTTGGTTTCGAAGGTAAGTCGGTTAGCGAGTTTAAACCGCTTATAAAATCCCTCATCAAACTCGAGTGAATACCGTCCGCACATATGTATATTTTAGTATATCTTTTGATATGGTGTTTGCCAGTTGACATGGTGAACTATCGTTCATTAGACTATTCATGGTAAGTAAACGAATGTTTACCTATTTAAAATTACATTATGACAGAACTCATTAATGAAAAAGTGAGTATGGTTTGCTCGTATAACCGAGAAAATGGGGTTGTAGCACCGCGTAAGATGCGTTGGCAAGGAAGAGATTACACCATTACTCAAGTTTCGTACCATCACCGGATACGAGAGGGTAGAAAGCTTATACATATTTTCCATGGGACAGACGGTAGTTCTGACTTTAAACTACGGCTCGATACCGAAACCCTCCATTGGACTCTCGAAGAAATATATGATGGAGCTACAGCTTAATCACAACAAGCCGTTGGTCATACATATTGATCTTAACAGTTGTTTTGCAACAGTAACCCAACAGGTCTTCCCTCACCTTCGCGGAAAACCACTTGTTATTGCCGCATACAACTCTCCCCGCGGATGTGTGCTTGCGCCATCGATAGAGGCAAAAAGAATGGGAATCAAAACGGGTATGCGCGTAATGGAGGCAAAGCTCTTGTGCAAGAATGTAGTTGTGCGAACCACCGACACCCAACTGGTACGGGATGTTCATATGCGACTGAAACGTATCTGCTCAGATTATTCGGTATCCATATCCCCAAAATCTATTGATGAGATTGTTATTGACTTTAACCCCATGGCAAGAAATCTCAAACGGAGTCTCACAGATATTGGACAAGAAATAAAAGATAGGCTTAAAAAGGAAATTGGTGAGTGGATACGGGCCTCGGTAGGAATAGCAACCAATCGATTTCTTGCAAAAACCGGCGCATCCCTGCATAAACCGGATGGACTTGATGTTATTACTCATGAGAATATCCGCTCGGTGTATGCGGGCATGAAACTTGTGGACCTGTGCGGGATTAATACCCGTTTTGAAGCGCGACTTAACACCTGTGGTATATTTACTCCCCTTCAGTTTCTTGATGCACCTGCGCACAAATTGAAGAATGAGGTTTTTAAAAGTATTGTTGGGTTTTATTGGTATAAACGCCTGCGAGGATGGGAAGTTGATGATATTGATTTCGAGCGGAAAAGTTTCGGGCAGGATTATGCACTGGGAAAGCATACGAGCGATGAACAGGAGTTATCAAAAATACTTATGAAGCTCTGTGAAAAAATGGGCAGAAGACTGCGACGAAGTGGCAATTCGGCAAAAGGTATTCATGTTGCGGTGATATATAAAGACCACACATTTTGGCACCGTGGCCGCATTATGAATGAGGAGATGTACGCTACACACGAACTGTACAGGGGCGCCCAGCTTATATTTAACCAACAGCCGGAGCGAAAAGTAGTGGCAAAAGTGTCGGTTAGCTGTTATGGACTCACGCCGTCTAGCAAATCGCAGATGACACTTTTTGAACAGGATAATACAAAAGTTCGAAAAGTCTCGGATGCGCTAGACACAATAAATAATAAATACGGGGAGTTTATCATTACCCCCGCTCTTATGCTTGGCATGGACAACACAGTAGTTGACCGCATTGCCTTTGGCGGAGTAAAGGAGCTGGAAGAAATCTATAGTTAAAAACCGGTATGGAGAAGGTGGGACTATTTTGGAGCTTTTTTTACCAAAGATTAGGCTCTGGAAGTATCACATCATAGTGTGGATTTGCTAAGACCCTTTCCATAAAAGAATCATGAGGACAATAAAATACATATTGCCCATCCTGATTGGTAATTCTTTTCCCATCTTTAACTGCAACAAACCTATGACTTGAAATGGTATTGACTATAAACCCACATTTTTCATAAAAAACTCTACTTTTTGGCATACAAAAACCAATTCCAATTAAATTCTTAGATTGAAGATACTTCATCATTTCTTGTACGACAAGTTTTCCAAACCCTTACTTTTTTACATTTGCAACAACATTGACAAGACCGTAAATGGTAAATTTTTCTTTATTAAACATCACTGGTTCTGTTTTTAATAAAGCCTCCATTGAAAGAATTGTATTGTCTTCAACAAGGAAAAAGAATAAGCTGTTAGCTAGTTGATCTTTTGGTGGTAAACCAACTTTAAATTCTCTTAATAACGACTCTTTTATTTGAAGTTTTTCATTTTCTGTCAAATCCACTCCTTCTTTTTTAAGTATTTTTTTCATTCATAAATTATAGATCTATTTTTACTTTTTGTACGGAGAGGGTGGGGTTTCCCCCAGGGGCGCCATATTTACACAGCTTTTATATTCGAACAATAAATTATAGCATCACTAAAAACATCATAATTCCGAATAACACCTTCAATTTAAACTAAAAATATATTACAAGATGACGACTAATATATAGATTCCACTGAAATGAATAAGTCTTATCTTGTGATTAAATAAGCAATGAAGTAAAATATACATCTGATTCTAAGGGTAAAGGCGCGTTGGCGAAGTGGAAACGCGGGTGTCTGCAAAACACTTACTGCGCCAGTTCGATTCTGGCACGCGCCTCCAAATTCCGTAAACTCATCCTTACGGATTTATATAGGGTTCATATGGAGGGGTCGCATAGTGGACGAGTGCG